>JBFKCU010000031.1:0-13626 GCA_041620115.1 Burkholderiales bacterium
ATTCGTCCAGACACAACAGGGTGGCTCCGGCGGCAATGTCGCGCGCGACCAGCGCCATCGGTGCTTCCTGCCCCTGATGGCGCTGCAGTGCCCTGTGGATTTCCTGCATGAAACGATGGAAATGAACGCGTTTCTTGCGCGGCACGGTGGTGTACGCAAAAAAACTGTCCATGAGAAAACTCTTGCCGCGGCCGACACCGCCCCACAGATAGACCCCGTGGACGAAACGGCGGCGGTCAAGCAGGCCCAGCAGGCCGCGACTGGCACGACGTTCAGGGTGCAGGCCATCATGCACGCGCTGCAATTCGCGCGCGGCGTGCTCCTGTGCCTCATCCGGCGCGAATCCGTGCGCGGCGGCACGGTCGCGCAGAAAGCGGACGAATTCGGGTAGCTCGGACACCGGGCGCGCTGGATCCTGGCGGACGCAGCCCGGTTACAGGTTCAGGGTGCGGTTGTCGACAGCCAGTGCTGCTTCCTTCATGGCTTCGGAAAGCGACGGATGCGCGTGACAGATCAGCGCGATGTCTTCGGCGGCGGCGCCGAATTCCATGGCCACCACCGCCTCGGCAATCAGCTCGGAGGCCATGGGTCCGATGATATGCACGCCGAGGATGCGGTCAGTTTTCTCGTCAGCGATGAATTTCACGAAACCCGTGGTGTCGCCCAGCGCGCGTGCGCGGCCGTTGGCCATGAACGGGAATGATCCGGTGCGGAACTTGACGCCGTCCTGCTTCAGCTGCTGCTCGGTCTTGCCCACCCAGGCGATTTCGGGCGAGGTGTAAATGACCCAGGGCACGGTGTTGAAATCGACATGACCGTGCTTGCCGGCGATACGCTCGGCCACGGCCACGCCCTCTTCTTCCGCCTTGTGTGCGAGCATGGGTCCGCGCACCACATCGCCCACCGCCCACACGTTGGGCAGGCTGGTTTTGCAATCCGCATCGACTGCAACGAATCCGCGCTCGTCGAGTTTGAGACTGACAGCCTTGCCGTTGAGTCCCTCGGTGTTCGGCAACCTGCCGATGGACACGATGAGCTTGTCCACGGTGAGGGTCTGCGCTGCACCGCCGCTGTCCGTGTACTCCACGCTGACATTCTTTTTCGCAGTGACCTTGCCGACCTTGACGCCGGTCTTGATGTCCAGGCCCTGCTTGGTAAAGACCTTCTGCGCTTCCTTGGCCACCTGCTGGTCCACGGCGCCGAGAAATTCCGGCAACGCCTCGAGCACGGTGACTTCGGCGCCGAGCCGCCGCCATACGCTGCCCATTTCCAGGCCGATTACACCGGCACCGATGACACCCAGTTTCTTCGGCACGTCGGTGATCGCCAGCGCACCGGCATTGTCGAGTATGAGCTTGTTGTCGAACGGCACATCGGGCAGCGCGCGCGGGCTGGATCCGGTGGCGATGATCACGTGTTTCGCGGTCAGCACTTCGGCGCTTTTCCCCGAAACCTGAATCTGCCAGGCGCCGCCGCTACCGCCGGCAAAAGCGCCCTTGCCGTGGAAAAACGTGACCTTGTTCTTCTTGAACAGGTAGAGGATGCCTTCGTTGTTCTGTTTGACGACCTTGTCCTTGCGCTTGAGCATCTGCGCGACATCCATCGCCAGGCCCTTGATCTGGATACCGTGATCGGCAAACGCATGGCCGGCATGCTCGTAATTTTCCGACGACTGCAGCAGCGCTTTTGACGGAATGCAGCCGACATTGGTGCAGGTGCCGCCCGGCGCGGGCTTGCCCTCGGGCGTGCTCCATTCGTCGATGCAGGCAACCTGCATGCCCAGCTGCGCTGCGCGGATCGCGGCGATATACCCGCCGGGACCGGCGCCGATGACTACGACATCAAATGTTTTGGCCATGACTTTTTTTAAAACCGTGAACGATTAAAGGGATGAGCTTGGCTGCGCTCGACGGGTACACCGGCACGGATGCAACACGTGAACCGGCACGCCCGCCTGCGCGGCAGCGTCAGATGTCCAGCAATATGCGCGCGGGATCCTCCAGCGCCTCCTTCATCGCCACCAGCGACAGCACCGCTTCGCGGCCGTCGATGATGCGATGGTCGTAGGACAGGGCCAGATAGTTCATCGGCCGGATGACAATCTGTCCGTCTTCGACGACCGGGCGGTCCTTGGTTGCATGCACGCCCAGGATCGCACTTTGCGGCGGGTTGATGATCGGTGTCGACAGCATCGACCCGAACACACCGCCGTTGGAGATCGAGAACGTGCCGCCGGTGAGCTCTTCCATGGTCAGCTTGCCGTCCTGCGCGCGCTTGCCATATTCGGCGATCTGCTTCTCGATGTCGGCCAGCGTCAGCTGGTCGCAATTGCGCACGATGGGCACCACCAGTCCGCGCGGACTGCCCACCGCGATGCCGATGTCGTAGTAGCCGTGGTAGACGATGTCGTTACCGTCGATGGAGGCGTTGACCAGCGGGTATTTCTTCAGCGCATGCACCGCCGCCTTGACGAAAAAGGACATGAAGCCCAGCTTGACACCGTGTTCCTTCTCGAAGCGCTCCTTGTAGCGGTTGCGCATGTCGATGACGGGTTGCATGTTGACTTCGTTGAACGTGGTCAGGATCGCCGCGGTCGATTGTGACTGCACCAGGCGCTCGGCAATGCGGGCGCGCAGCCGCGACATCGGCACGCGCTGCTCGGGGCGCTGGTCGGCATCCCCCAGTTCCACGCTCGGCATCGCGCGTGCAGGCGCTGCCGCCGGGGCGGCCGCGGGCGCGCTGCCGCCCTGCGCGGCCTGCAACACGTCACCCTTGGTCACACGGCCGCCACGGCCGGTGCCGCTGATCGCGCCGGTATCGATGTTTTTCTCCGCCGCGATTTTCTGCGCCGATGGCATGGCTGGCGCGCCGGCTGTTTTTTCCTTGCCCGCTGCAGCCGGGGCGGCCGCCTCTTTGGCCGCGGGCGCCTTGGCATCGGCCGCGGCCTTGTCGTCGGCTTTACTCTCACCTTTACTCTCGGCCTTGCTGTCGGCCTTGCTGTCGGCCTTGCCGTCGGCTTTGCCCTCGGTATCGATCTGGGCAATGATTTCGTTGCTGGTCACCGTGCCGCCGTCAGTTTTGACGATTTTGACCAGCACGCCCGCCTGCGGCGCCGGCGTTTCGAGCACGACCTTGTCGGTTTCGATATCGACCAGGTTTTCGTCACGTTTGACGAATTCCCCGATCTTCTTGTGCCACGACACGAGGGTCGCCTCGGCTACTGATTCCGAGAGCTGTGGCACTTTCACTTCGACGAGCATGATGACTCCATAACCTGTTGATTTAATTAATATATTTTAACGTGAGCGATTAATGTTCTTCGCCTTCAGCCAGTGGCCGCGGCTTGAACATGCGCGGCTGGCTGCCACCGGACAGCGTCAACGCCTGGTCCACCAGCTCTTTCTGCTGTTTTTCGTGCAGGGACTTGTAGCCTGCCGCCGGTGACGCCGACGATTCCCGTCCCGCGAAATAAAGCTTCTGGTGCGGCAGCAGATTGCGCATCAGGTAATGTTGAATGTGACGCCAGGCCCCCTGGTTGCGCGGCTCTTCCTGGCACCAGACGATTTCAGTGGCATTCTTGTAACGCACAATCTGGGCGCGGAAGTCGTCATGCGGGAACGGGTAGATCTGGGCAATGCGCACCAGCGGCAGGTTCTGGATCGCGCGGGCGCGCCGTTCCGCGCGCACATCGTAATAGACCTTGCCGCAGCAGAAAATCACGCGCTCGACTTTTTCCGGGTCGATCTCGCGCGAATCCCAGTCCTCGTTGACCGGATTGAAGCGGTCATTGGCGAACTCCTCGAGCGGCGACACCGACTCCTTGTGCCGCAGCAGGCTCTTCGGCGAAAAAATGATCAGCGGCTTGCGATGCGGCCGCACCATCTGCCGGCGCAGCAGGTAGTACATCTGCACCGGGGTCGCCGGCACACAGACCTGCATGTTGTAGTCGGCGCACAGTTGCAGGAAGCGTTCCATCCGGCCCGATGAATGTTCAGGACCCGCGCCTTCATAACCGTGTGGCAGCATCAGTGTCAGGCCGCTCATGCGCCCCCATTTGACCTCGCCGGAAGCGATGAACTGGTCGATGACGACCTGCGCGCCGTTGACGAAATCGCCGTACTGCGCCTCCCAGATCACCAGGTCCTTGGGTCCCGAGGTGGCATAGCCGTATTCGAAACCGAGCACCGCCTCCTCCGACAAGACCGAATCAATAACCGCAAAATCACCCTGGTCGGCGCTCAGGTGCTGCAGCGGCACGTAGGTGCCTTGGTCCCAGCGCTCGCGGTTCTGGTCGTGCAGCACCGCGTGGCGGTGGAAGAACGTGCCGCGACCGGAATCCTGTCCGGACAGGCGGATCGAAAATCCCTCCGTCAGCAGGGTCGCATAAGCGAGCGTCTCCGCCATGCCCCAGTCCAGCGGCATCTTGCCCTCGGCCATCAGCAGCCGGTCGTCCATGATCTTCTGCACGCGCGGATGCAGTTTGAAGTTGGACGGCACCTCGCAGACCTTGCGTGCCAGCGCCTGCAGCTTCTCCAGCGGCAGACGCGTGTCGTCATTCTCGTTCCACTTGGTGCCCTTGTAAGGCGTCCAGTCGGTTTCGAACGGCGGCTTGTAATTGGACAAGATCGTCTTGTTGGTGTGGTAACCGCGGTCGAGCGCATCACGGAATCCGTCCACCATTTTTTCGGCCTCGGCTTCCGACACCACCCCTTCACTGATCAGCCGGTCGGCATACACCTTGCGCGGCGTCGGGTGGGTATGGATGCGCCGGTACATCAGCGGCTGCGTTACCATCGGCTCGTCCTGCTCGTTATGGCCGAGGCGGCGGTAGCAGACGAGGTCGATCACCACGTCCTTCTGGAATTTCATGCGGTAATCGAGCGCGATCGCGGTGGCAAAGCAGATCGCCTCCGGATCATCACCGTTGACATGGAAAATGGGTACTTCCAGCATTTTCACCACGTCGGAGCAGTAGAGCGAAGAGCGTGAATCGCGCGGATCCGAAGTCGTGAAACCGATCTGGTTGTTGATGATGATGTGCACCGTGCCGCCGGTGCCGAAGCCGCGGGTCTCGGCGAAATTGAGCACTTCCTGGATCACGCCCTGCCCGGCAAATGCGGCATCGCCGTGAATCAGGATCGGCATGACCTGCGCCCCGGTGTGGTCCTTGCGGCGGTGCTGGCGCGCGCGCACCGAACCCTCGACCACCGGATTGACGATTTCGAGATGCGACGGATTGAACGCCACCGTCACATGCATGGGTCCCGCGGCCGACATGATGTTCGACGAAAAGCCGTCGTGGTATTTGACGTCGCCGGCGAGCACGTCGGGCTGCTGCTTGCCTTCGAAGGAGGAAAACAGGTCCTTGGGCATCTTGCCCAGCGTGTTCACCAGCACATTGAGCCGCCCGCGATGCGCCATGCCGATCACGACTTCCTGCACCCCGGCCGTACCGGCGCGCTGCAGCAGGTGGTCCAGCATCGGGATCAGGCCGTCGCCGCCTTCCAGCGAAAACCGCGTCTGGCCGACATACTTGGAATTAAGATACTTCTCCAGCGTTTCCGCGGCCGTGAGCCGGTCCAGCAGGTGCTTCTTGTATTCGGCGGAATAATTCGGCTGGCCGCGCGTGGGCTCGAGCCGCTCCGACATCCAGCGCTTCTGCGGAATGTCAGACATGTACATGTATTCCACGCCGATGGAACGGCAATAAGTGTCGCGCAGCGCCTGCAGGATCTCGCGCAGCGTCGCCTTCGCCGGGCCATGCAGCGTGCCGGTGTCAAACACGGTGTCCAGGTCCTGCTCGCTGAGCCCGTAGTGCGACAGTTCGAGTTCGGCGATCGCCGGCTTTTCCATCCGCTTCAACGGATCCACTTCGGCAACCCGGTTGCCCTGGAACCGGTATGCGGAAATCAGCTGCATCACCGCAAACTGCTTCTGCAGGTTCTGTTGCACCGCCTCGGAACTGACCAGCGGGCGACGATTGCGCGCCAGTTCGACAAAGCGCTGCTGCACGTCGGAATGCGCCACGTCGGCAGGCCCGTCGTCGAGCTTCTGCAACTCGTCGAAATAACCGCGCCAGCGCGGCTCCACCGACTGCGGATCTTTCAGATACTGTTCATAGAGCCCTTCGACGAACGGCGCGTTGGCGCCATACAGCAGAGAGGTCCCGCGGGATTCTTTCATCATTTCTGCACCTGACAGGTTGCAGCCGGAGCTCCGCCGCAGACGGCGGAACACCCGGCTATTTGCGTTTGCTCACCGGGACGAAGTCGCGCTTCTTGGCGCCCGTGAACAACTGCCGCGGCCGGCCGATCTTCTGGTCGGTATCGGCGATCAGCTCGTTCCATTGCGCAATCCAGCCCACCGTGCGCGCCAGCGCAAAAATGGCCGTGTACATGCTCACCGGTATGCCCAGCGCCTTGTAAACGATGCCCGAGTAGAAGTCGACGTTCGGATACAGCTTGCGCTTGATGAAGTAGTCGTCTTCGAGCGCAATCTTCTCCAGTGCCATCGCCAGCTTGATCAGCTTGTTGTCTTTCATGTCGAGTTCTTCGAGCACCTCGTGACAGGTGCGCTGGATGATCTTGGCGCGCGGATCGTAGTTCTTGTAAACCCGATGGCCAAAGCCCATCAGCATCGCATGCCCGTCTTTTTCCTTGACGCGCTTGATGAAGGCCGGGATGTTCTTGATATCGCCGATCTCGTCGAGCATTTTGAGCACGGCCTCATTGGCGCCGCCGTGCGCCGGGCCCCAGAGACTGGCGATGCCGGCCGAAATGCAGGCGAACGGGTTGGCACCGGTGGATCCGGCCAGCCGGACCGTCGAGGTCGACGCGTTCTGTTCGTGGTCGGCATGCAGGATCAGGATGCGGTCCATGGCCCGCGACACCACCGGGCTCGGTTTGTATTCCTCGCAGGGATTGCCGAACATCATGTAGAGGAAATTCTCGGTATAGGACAGCGAGTTTTTCGGATACATGAACGGCTGGCCCATGTTGTACTTGTAGGCCATCGCGGTGATCGTCGGCAGTTTTGCGATCAGCCGGAACGCCGAGATTTCGCGACTGCGTTCGTCATGGATATTGATCGAGTCGTGGTAGAAGGCCGACAGCGCGCCGACCACACCGCACAGCACCGCCATCGGGTGTGCATCGCGGCGGAAACCGCGGAAAAAGAAGTTCATCTGGTCGTGCACCATCGTGTGGCTGGTGACGATGTCGTCGAATTCCTGCTTTTGCGGCTTGTTCGGGAGCTCGCCGTTGAGGATCAGGTAAGCGACTTCCAGGAAGTCGCATTTCTCGGCGAGCTGTTCGATCGGATAGCCGCGGTAGAGCAGGACGCCCTCGTCCCCGTCGATGTACGTGATGTTCGAGCGGCAGCTCGCGGTGGACATGAACCCCGGGTCATAGGTGAACTTGCCGGTCTTGGCGTAGAGGCTGCGCACGTCGATCACGTCAGGGCCTATGGTGCCGCCGAAAATCGGGAAATCCACCGACGGTGTGCCATCGCTGAAAGACAGGGTTGCAAGTTTTTCCTTCATAACAATCTCCGTATTTTCAATTACTTAGGTTATATTTATAAAGTAACTTATTAATAAATATCCGCTAGACTCGCTGCAACCGGCTGATCAGAGGCTGGTAACGCCCGGGCGCCTCCTCCTGCCCCATCACCCAGGCCAACAACAACGTATCGGCCTCGCCCAGCAACTCCTTGAACACCTGCATCTGCTCCGGCCCCAGTGCCGCCAGCTCCTGCTCCAGAAACCGGCCCAGGATCAGGTCCAGCTCCAGCAAACCCCGCCGGCACTGCCAGCGGATGCGGTCAAGTTCTGCCATGCCCGCCCGTCATCAAACCGCCCGTTTGACCAGCAAATCCTTGATCTTGCCGATCGCCCGCGTCGGGTTGAGGCCCTTGGGGCAGACATCGACACAGTTCATGATCGAATGACAGCGGAACAGGCGGTACGGATCCTCCAGGTTGTCCAGCCGCTCATTGGTCGCCTGGTCGCGGGTGTCAGCGATGAACCGATAGGCCTGTAGCAGACCCGCCGGACCGACGAACTTGTCCGGATTCCACCAGAATGACGGGCAGGACGTCGAACAACAGGCGCAAAGTATGCATTCGTAGAGGCCATTGAGCTCCTCGCGATCCTCCGGCGACTGCAGCCGCTCGGTCTCCGGCCGTGGCGTTTCATTGACCACGTACGGCGTCACCGAATGGTATTGCTTGAAGAACTGCGACATGTCGACGATCAGGTCACGGATCACCGGCAGTCCGGGCAGCGGACGAATGACCACCGGCTCTTTCAGGTCGGCCACCTTGGTGATGCACGCGAGCCCGTTCTTGCCGTTGATGTTCATTGCATCCGAACCGCACACGCCTTCGCGGCAGGAGCGGCGGAATGAGAACGTGTCGTCCACGGTCTTCAGCCGGATCAGTGCATCGAGCAGCATGCGGTCGGTGGGTTCCAGCTCGATGTCATAGTCCTGCATACGCGGCTTGGCATCGACGTCGGGGTTATAGCGGTAAATGGATAGGCGCATCGGTCTTCCTTGGTTCCTGTTCCCTGGTTCTCAGTAAACCCGTGCTTTGGGTTCGAACGATTCCACCGTCAACGGCTTGAGGTTGACGGCACGGTAAGCGAGCTGGTTGCCCTCTTTGTACCAGAAGGTGTGCTTCATCCAGTTGGCATCGTCCCGGTTCGGAAAGTCGCTGCGGTCATGCGCGCCGCGGGACTCCTGCCGGGCATGTGCGGAAACCATGGTGGATACCGCGACCTCAACCAGATTTTCCAGTTCGAGCGCCTCTACCCTTGCCGTGTTGAACACCTTGCTCTTGTCCTTGACGTGGAGCCGCTGGGCACGCTGCGCCACCTCGCCGATCTTCTTGACGCCTTCAGCGAGGCTGTCGGGGAATCGAAACACGCCGCAATGCAACTGCATCGTCCGGCGCAATTCCGCCCCTACTTCAGCGACGCTTTCGCCGGATTGCGACGCGTCCAGCCGGGCAAGCCGCGCCTGCGCGCGGTCCGCGGCATCCTTGGGCAGGGATTGGTGTGAAATCGCATCGTTGGCCAGATCCTTCACCACCTGCTCGCCCGAAGCCTTGCCGAACACCAGCAGGTCGAGCAGGGAATTGGTGCCCAGGCGATTCGCGCCATGCACCGACACACAGGCGCATTCGCCGGCGGCATACAGACCCTTGACGATCGCGCCGCCATTGTGTCCGGCCAGCACCTGTCCATGCATGTTGGTCGGCACACCGCCCATCATGTAATGACAGGTCGGCACCACCGGGATCGGCTCTTTCACCGGATCAACATTGGCAAATTTCTTGGCGATTTCGCGGATTCCCGGAAGGCGCTTGTCAATGACGTCGGCGCCGAGGTGGTCGAGTTTCAGCAGGATGTGGTCGGCGTCCTTGCCGGCCCCACGCCCCTCCTTGATTTCGGTCGCCATCGCACGCGCAACCACGTCGCGACTGGCCAGATCCTTCACCGTGGGGGCATAACGCTCCATGAAGCGCTCACCGTCCTTGTTCAGCAGAAAGCCGCCCTCCCCGCGTACGCCCTCGGTAATCAGCACGCCGGCGCCGGCCACACCCGTCGGGTGAAACTGCCAGAACTCCATGTCCTCGAGCGCGATACCCGCGCGCGCCGCCATGCCCAGGCCGTCGCCGGTATTAATAAATGCGTTGGTGCTCGCCGCGTAGATGCGCCCCGCGCCGCCGGTCGCCAGCAGGGTCGCCTTGGCCTGCAGAATCATGACTTCGCCGGTTTCCATTTCCATGGCCACCACGCCGAGCACATCGCCCGCCTGGTTGCGGATCAGGTCCAGCGCCATCCACTCGACGAAAAACTGCGTGTTGGCACGGACATTACGCTGATACAGCGTGTGCAGCATCGCGTGGCCGGTGCGATCCGCCGCCGCGCAGGCGCGCTTGACCGCGCGTTCGCCGTAGTTGCTGGTGTGACCGCCGAACGGGCGCTGATAGATCTTGCCGTTATCGAGACGGTCGAACGGCATGCCGAAATGCTCGAGCTCGATGACGACTTCGTTCGCCTTGCGGCACATGAACTCGATCGCATCCTGGTCACCCAGATAATCCGAGCCCTTGACCGTGTCATACATGTGCCAGTGCCAGTTGTCCTCTTCCTCGTTGCCGAGGGAGGCGGACACGCCGCCCTGCGCTGCGACAGTATGCGAGCGCGTCGGAAACACTTTCGAAAGCACGGCCACGCGCAGGTTGGCTTCGGCCAGTTGCAGTGCGGCGCGCAGGCCGGATCCGCCGGCACCGACAACCACTGCGTCAAATTGTCTTGTTGTGATTGCCATTCCTTTATTTACCCCAGAGTATCCGCACGGCCCACGCACCGTAGCCGATCAGCGCAATGATGACGACCGAATACAGCGTCAGGCGCACGCCGGCATCCTTGATGTAATCCATGAAGATGTTGCGCACGCCGATCCATGCGTGGAACAGCAGCGCGACGACAAACAGCACGGTGGCATAACGCATCAGGTCGAGCTGCCACAGCGCCCGCCAGTGCACGTAGTCGAACTGCGGCAGCATCACCAGCGCCAGCAGCACCAGCAGCGTGTAGACCAGCATGACCACCGCGGTAATCCGCTGCGCGAGCCAGTCGCGCAGCCCGTAATGCGCACCCACCACTTCGCGCTTCACCATAACGCCACCCCGATCGCCAGCGTTAGAACGATGCCCGACGCCAGCACGATCATGCTGGTCAGGCGCGCTTTTTCGAGCTCAGTCCCGAGATCCAGATCCAGAAACAGATGCCGCAGCCCCGCAAGCAGGTGGTGCAGGTAACCCCACAACAACCCGAGCAACACCAGTTTCATCAGCGGATGCGTCACCACGGAACGGAATTCGGCGAACGATGCAGGCGACTGCAGGCTGGCCTGGAACAGCCACAGCAGCAGCGGCAGCAGCAGGAACAGCACCGCGCCGCTGATCCGGTGCATGATCGATATGACGCCCGGCAATGGCAGCCGGATCTGCAGCAGGTTGAGATGTTTGGGTCTGGGTTTGGCGACTGTCGATGACACGCGCTCTCCTTTGTTACGAATACTCAGTCGACACGCCAGCAGGCAGGCGCAGACTCACGCATCGGGAAGACATCAGTTGTATCAATGCCCCCATACGCTAGCCATGATGCTGCACTGCGAGGCGCAAAATCAGTTGAGAGTTTTTAGCACAAGTGAAAAAGCGGATAACCGCAATTAAACGCATGAAATACTACCAGCTTTCCCGTTACTGAGAAACGCAAAAGATGCGATTCATCGGCAAGAACTGTTCAGGTGACACCGGTGCGTTGACGTGCGCGTAAAGCAATTGCACATCGCATTCCACATGCCGTCATGCGATGTTGCCAGATGAAGAGCGCAGGGCTGCGGATGCCGGCTCCGCGGCGCCAGCGTTGTAAACCACAGCGTTGCAAACCCGTCATCCACCTGCGCAGCCGTCGCCGCTACAGCCGCAGAATGGCCGCGAGTTGACCATGATTCACTGCGTTCGCTATCATCCGCGGGATTCGCAGGTGTGCTTTTCGCAGTTCAACATCCGCTCCGGATGGCCGCCGCTTCCCCTCAAAAACCAAGCATATTCAGGAGCTTCCAGATGAAACAACCCATGCGCGTGGCCGTGACGGGTGCCGCCGGACAAATCGGTTACAGCCTGCTGTTTCGCATTGCCAGCGGCGAAATGCTCGGCAAAGACCAACCCGTAATCCTGCAGTTGCTGGAAATCCCCGATGAACGCGCGCAGAAGGCGCTCAAGGGCGTCATGATGGAACTCGACGATTGCGCCTTTCCGCTGCTGCACGGCATGGTGCCGGCGTCCGACCCCATGGTCGCCTTCGCCGATGCCGACGTCGCGCTGCTGGTCGGCGCCCGCCCCCGCGGCCCCGGCATGGAACGCAAGGATCTGCTCGAAGCGAACGGCAGGATTTTCGCGCCGCAGGGCCAAGCGCTGTCAGCAGTGGCAAAGCGCGACGTCAAGGTGCTGGTGGTCGGCAACCCGGCCAACACCAACTGCCTGATTGCGATGAAAAACGCGCCCAATCTGTCGCCGGCCAATTTTTCGGCAATGATGCGCCTTGATCACAACCGTGCACTGACGCAGGTCGCTCAGAAAATCGGCAAACAGGTCACCGACATCCGCAAGATGGTGGTCTGGGGCAACCACTCCGCGACGCAATACCCGGATCTTTTCCACGCTACCGCCGGCGGCCGCAAGATCTGGCCGATGATCAAGGACAAGGACTGGCTGGAAAACAACTTTATTCCAACCATCCAGAAACGCGGCGCGGCGATCATCGACGCCCGCGGCCTGTCGTCAGCCGCCAGTGCCGCCAATGCCGCCATCGATCACATCCGTGACTGGGTGCATGGCACGCGTGCCGGCCAGTGGGTCAGCATGGGCATCCCCTCCGACGGCAGCTACGGCATACCCGAAGGCATCATTT
Source organism: Burkholderiales bacterium (assembly GCA_041620115.1). Classification (GTDB taxonomy): domain Bacteria; phylum Pseudomonadota; class Gammaproteobacteria; order Burkholderiales; family SG8-41. The sequence goes on from JBFKCU010000031.1 coordinate 12,485, forward strand.
ACGGCTTCCCCGTCACGTGCAAGGACGGTGCCTATCAAATCGTGCAGGGGCTGAAGCAAAGCAAGTTCAGCCAGGCGCGCATGCAGGCTACACTGAATGAACTGCAGGAAGAACGCGACTCCGTCCTTGGCCTGCTCGGCTGAGCCGATACACATGGCTGAGAAAGCGGACCCTGCAGCAATGCAGCGTCCGCTTTTTTTGTTTTGAACTGAGGGACCATCGATGAGCGAAAAATCCGCCACCGGCTTCAAGCCGAAGAAATCCGTAGCGCTGTCCGGCGTACCCGCCGGCAACACCGCGCTGTGCACCGTGGGCCGCAGCGGCAACGACCTGCATTATCGCGGTTACGACATCGTCGACATTGCCGAGACCTGCGAATTCGAGGAAACCGCCTACCTGCTGGTGCACGGCAAACTGCCCGACACGGCGGAACTGCGCGCCTACAAGGCCAAGCTCATGGCGCTGCGCGGCCTGCCCGCCGTGGTGCGCAACGTACTCGAACAGCTGCCGGCCGCGGCGCACCCGATGGATGTCATGCGCACCGGTTGTTCCGCGCTGGGCGCAGTCCTGCCCGAACGCGAAGACCACAATCAGGCCGGCGCCCGCGACATCGCCGACCGCCTGATGGCCTCCTTCAGTTCGATGCTGCTCTACTGGTATCACTACAGCCACAATGGCCGCCGCATTACCATCGAAACGGACGACGATTCCATCGCCGGCCATTTCCTGCACCTGCTGCACGGCAAGCCGGCAAAACCGCTGTGGGTGCGTGCGATGCACACCTCGCTCAATCTTTATGCCGAGCACGAGTACAACGCGTCCACGTTCGCGGCACGTGTGATCGCCGGCACCGGATCCGACATGTATTCGGCAATTACCGGCGGCATCGGCGCGCTGCGCGGTCCCAAGCACGGCGGCGCCAATGAAGTCGGCTTCGAAGTGATGAACCGCTACCAGACGCCGGACGAGGCCGAGAACGACATCGTCACCCGCATCGCCAACAAGGAAGTGGTCATCGGCTTCGGCCACCCGGTGTACACCATTGCCGATCCGCGCAACAAGATCATCAAGGGCGTGGCCAGGGAACTGTCAAAGGACGCCGGCGACCTCAAAATGTTCAACATCGCGGACCGCATCGAAAC
>JBFKCU010000032.1:0-13546 GCA_041620115.1 Burkholderiales bacterium
GGCCGGGCAGGCTCCCTAACGCGGCTTCTTCGAAGCCAGCAGCGTGCGTAAGTCCGCAAAAGGACTATGCACGGCCGGCACCGGCGCGGCATCGCCTCCGACCCGGCCTTCCAGGTCCTTCAACTTGGAATGCTCGTGTTCGTGGCAATAGGTGCACAGCAGTTCCCAGTTGCTGCCGTCCGCGGGATTATCGTCATGGTTGCCGTTTTTATGATGGACTTCCAGCAGTTGCAAATTGTTGTGCGTGAAGGTCCGGGCACATACGCCACAGACCCAGGGATACAGTTTCAGCGCGCGTTCGCGGTATCCGGTTGCACGCCGGTCGGCTTCGCGCCGCGCCTCGCGGATCATCCGGTCCAGCCGGTCAGGAGCTTTTGTCATATCGACGTCACTCGGGCAATTTGGCCGCAGCCTTTGCGACCGTTCACGGATTAAGCTTACGCTGGAAAATGCCCGGGCGGAACACGGGGGCCGGGTTCGCGGTTGACCGCAATACGTAGGGAGATATACCCTCGGAAACGCGCTTGCAGCCATTCCGCTTCTGGACATGCCGGCCCGATCCGCCAGGTCGCGCTCCCGCAGCATCGAGGCACGCGACCGTCGCATCAGAATACGAATGTGCGTTGCAACGCAATCCACCATGACTGAGAAACCATGAACGAACAACTGAGGGATGTCACCGAACTGCTGATGCAATACCTGATGAGCTACGGCATGAACGTGCTCGGCGCCATCGTCACGCTGATCGCGGGTTACCTGCTCGCAGGATGGCTGTCGCGCCTGACAACCCGGGCCGTGCGCAAGGTCGAGAAAATCGACCCGGTATTTCATCTGCTGCCCGGCAAGATCGTTCGCGTCGCCGTTCTGGTATTCACGCTGATTGCGGTGCTGAACCGTTTCGGCGTCGAAACCACCAGCCTGATCGCGCTGCTGGGCGCAGCGGGCCTTGCCATCGGCCTCGCGCTGCAGGGCACGCTCAGCAATGTTGCGGCCGGCGTGATGATCCTGTTCTTCCGCCCGTTCAAGATCGGCGATACGGTCAAGCTCAGCGGCGAGATCTACATCATCGATTCACTGGGTTTCTTCCTGTGCAAAGGCCATCTGCCGGACGGTCCCAGCGTTTATCTGCCCAACTCCGAAATATGGGGCCACACCATTGTCAATCTGTCGGTGACCGACAAGGATCTGCGCCGCATCGATGAGGTCTACGGCATCGCCTACGATGATGATATCGACGCGGCACTGGCGATCCTCGAGAAAGTCGCAGCTGACGAACCGCGCATCGTCAAGGATCCGGCGCCGCTGATCAAGGTGGAAAGCCTGGGCGACAGTTCGGTCAACATCCTTTTCCGGGTCTGGACCGCGCGCGCCGACTGGTGGGCAACCAAGCTGGACCTGCTGAAACGCTGCAAGGAGGCGTTGGAAAAAGGCGGCTGTTCCATCCCGTTCCCGCAGCGCGACGTGCATTTGCATCAGGTTGCAGACAAGCCGGGCAATTAGCCCGGGTTCCGCGATCAACGTTACGAGGGCCGGGCGACGTCACTTCTGCTTCGCGACGATCTGGTCCTTGATGCGGTCATAGACGGGTTGCGGAATGATCTGCCGCTGCACAAGCTCGTCCTTGCGCGCGTAGGGCCGCCCGCGAATGATGGCTTTGGCACGCGCCTCGCCAATGCCTTTCAAGGCCGCCAGTTCGGCCGCGCTGGCGCGATTGATATCGACCAGCGCGGATTTTGGCTCGGCCACGGCGGGTTTGGCCGGCTTCGCAGGCGGCTGTTCGCCGCCGCATGCGGACACCATCATGCCAAGAACCAACGCAAGAAAAATGGTGGTTATACGCATCCTTTGCCGCTCTCCATCCGGGTCAATATCCCGACTTCTTGGCTGCGGCACACCGCTTTCATGCCGCACAACAACGGACATCTCATCGTACTACATACGTCATCTGGCACTTAAATACGATTACAGCTGCGCGACATGCCGGGTCACTGGCGTCAACCCGATCGGCAACACCCCTGTGCACTCTGCCACAGCAGACCGCCGGACATTGCAATATTATGTGGCAAGATCGGCCGGGCGATGGGTAGCACCTTGCTTATAATGCCCACACACCCCCCCTAAGCCACCCGGATTTCCGGAATGAAGGAGGTTTCACCATGACAGCGGCAGAATCAGGAGAGGCCACGGCGGAACGCACGCCGGTTGTCATTTTGTTCGCCGAAACGCGCGGGTTCACGCGCATTTCCGAAATGCTGCAGCCGCCCGTGGTTTTTGCGCGCGTCTCCGAGTTTTTCAATCTCGTTCATGGCGCAGTCGAACGGCATGAAGGCGTAGTGCGCAATCTGCTCAACGATACCCTGATGGCTTCGTTTGCCGGAGCCGGCAATGCACAGCATGCCGTAGAGACCGCACAGGAGATTCAACGCAGTTTCCCCGAATTCGAAGAATCATGGCAACGCGATTATGGCATCCGTGCCTCGGTTGCGATCGGTATGCATGGCGGCGAAGCGGTCATCGGTGCCGCCGGCACCCCGCTGCCGGCCTTGCCGCTGGTAATCGGTGACAGCGTCAGCATCGCAGAGCGGCTGCTGCACCGCGCGCGCGCAGGCGAGTTCGTGTTCTCCGGGACGGTCCACGACGCGCTGGTGCAGTCCGGCTTTGCCATCGAGGCCAGCGAGCTGCCGCCGCTGGTCATTCCGCGCCGCGAACCGATCCGGTTGTTCGGCGTTCTGCGGGACACGCGCCTGGATTTTACCTAGCGATCAGCGCCATCGATCCAGCTTGTCTTGCCCCGCCTTGCTCACTTGATTCCCGCGCGCAATCTCCGCGTTCAGATCACTCGCAAACCCGCCGGGCGTGATCTACCCGCATCATCCCCGCGCCGGGACCGCCGCTGCGCTGCGGGTGGCGCGAAAAATAACATAACTTATTGATTATTAACAAATAATTATGTCATTCTGGCAGCAAGCCAGCCCCCTTGATCACCTTGGCCCATTTCTCCAACTCCCTGTTGAAGAACGCGGTGAATTCAGCTTGGCTGTCACCGACCGCGTTTGTTCCCTGATTGCGCAGATTCTCGACCATGTCCGGCGCGGTAATGATGCGGGCAATTTCGTGGTTCAGTTTGTTGAGCACGGCCTTGGGAGTGCCCGCGGGCGCCGCCAAACCGAAAAACGAATTCGCCTCGAATCCCGGTAGCGTCTCGGCCACCGCGGGTACATCCGGCAATACGGGAGAACGCTTCAGCGAGCTGACACCGATCGCGCGCATGCGGCCCGACTTGATATGCGGCAGCACCGGCAGGATGGTGCCGAACATGCTCGATACGCGCCCGCCCAGCAGATCAAGGTTTGCGGGGCCTGTGCCCTTGTACGGCACGTGCGTCCACTTGATGCCTCCGGTAATAGCGAACAATTCGCCCGCCAGATGCGTCGTCGTGCCCGTTCCGCCGGACGCATAGGTGATCGCCCCAGGCTGGGATTTCGCCAGCGCAAGCAACTCGGCAACGCTGCCGGCCTTCACCGCCGGATGCACGACCAGCACGGTGGGCGCCGATGCCAGTTGAATCACCGGTATCAGATCCTTGCGTGTGTCATAAGGCAGCTGCTTTTTCAGCGTCGGATTGACCACCGTGCTCGCAGAAATCATCAGCAGGGTATAGCCGTCAGGCTGCGATCGAACCATGAGATCGGTGCCGATGATGGTGCCCGCTCCGGCGCGATTGTCAACGACAACCTGCTGGCCCCACGCCTCGGACAGCCGCGCACCCACCAGGCGCGCAAGCACGTCATTCGGGCCCTGAGGCGCGAACGGCACGATCAGACGTATCGGCCGTTCCGGATACTCGGCAAGCGCGTGTTGTGCTGTGCCTGCGATGCCCCATAAACCGAAAAATGCCGCAACCAGCCGGCGCGTGATGGGATTCATGTTTTCTCCTGTGCTGAGTGCTGATCCGCCGTGGCGGATCGGATTGTGTGTGCCGCGGCTGCCGTGATCCTGCCTCACCAGCCGAGCGTCTGTTTGACATGGGCTACCGCTTCGGATCGCGTGCCTATCCAGATGTCACTGGCCGCTTTCGCTACCTTGATGATGTCTTCGTAGACGAACAAGCCCGGCGAGCGGCCGAACACATGCGTGTGAATCGCCGGATCCATACGCACCGGTCCGGTTTCACGATGTCGTGCACAGTCGAGCCAGTGTTCAAAGATCTCGAGCATGACTTTGGGCGCGTTGCCATGACGCATGTACAAGGGCAGGTCGTTGACCTCGGTGTTATTCGGAAACGCAATAATCGAACGCTCACCGAACTCAACCCGGTACGGCAGGTCATCATTCAACGTGTCACCATGCCATTCGAACCCGGCTTCGGCGAGCAGTCGCGGTGAACGCAGGCTGGGCGTGCTGCGCGGGCTGATCCAGCCCCTGGGCCGGATACCGGTCGCGCGTTCGATCAGATCGACGGTATTGACGATATTGGCACGTTCCTCCTCCTCGGTCAGATAGCAGGGGATCATGTCCATCGTGTAGGAATGCGCAACGACCTCGTGCCCGGCCGTGACGATCTTGCGCACCGTCTCGGGATAACGCTCGGCCATGATACCGCTGACATTGATGGTGGCCCTGATCCCCTGGCGCGCCAGCACGTCGAGGATGCGGTGAATGCCGCGGCGGTGCCCATACTCAGCCCAGCCCACGGCATTCAGATCCGGCACGCCCTGCTTCAGCGGATTGCCCATCGGTCCTATGCCCGGCCATTTCCCGTCGGACCACCATTCAAACGACACCCGGAAAAACACCGCGATGCGCTTGCCGCCCGGCCAACGAAATCCGTCGGGCAGCGGTGTTTCAATGCCGCCGGCGTGTATGTCGAGTGAACTCATTTCCCTCCTTCAGCACTGCGTGACCGTCTAACTTTGCGACGATTCAGTGACCCCCGCGATGTGAAACGGCTTGCCGTTCACTTCGATATGGCTGTGCAACGGCACCTGTTGCGTGATCAGTCCTTCGGCAAAACAGCCCGCCTTGGCATTCTTGATCAGGTGCGCGAGCTTCTCAGCCGGCTCGTCACTATCGACCTTCAGATGCGTGGTCACGCCCTCCCAGCGATTGAACACCGTGCCCTTCATCACCGAGCCGCCCAGATGCTTGCGCAAAATGACGCGACAGTTGGCCCCGCTCACCTTCATCTTCATCATGTGCGCGTACCGCGCAACCTGGGTGAGCAGTCAAAATCCTATCGACATCGCCAGATAGGCCATCGGCGACGGATATTTGTCCGTGCCGCCGATCCGGGCCGGTTCATCGCAGAACACTTCGAACTGTCCCGCCTGGCCACGCTTGAGCTGCAACTGACCCGACACGACTTCGGTATGTACATCGTTCTCGTTGGTTATGCCTTGCGGCGGCAGTTCGGGTTTATCGATCACCCGTTCGCCCGGCTTGTCGGACAGGTCTTCATTACCCAGTGGTTTCGTCATCACGCTTCCTCCAATAGTGGCGACATCACGCCGCCGGTTGCAAAATTCAATCCGTGCCGCCTCATGACTTTTTCTCGTACACCGTCTTGGGCAGGATCCGGTAACTTCCGCTGGCGCGGCAGGCGAGTTCACCGTCCGCGCCGAATACTTCGGCCTCGGTAAACATGATACTGCGTCCGCGCTTGATGACCGCGCCCTTGCAGATGATCTCGCCCCGCGCCGGCGCGAGGTAGTTCATATTCATGTTCATGGTCGCGACGCCCATCGCCGTATCGACCAGCGACCGCACGGCCTGCGACATGGCGGCATCAACTATCGCCGCCACCGTGCCCCCATGGACATCACCGCGGGTGTTGCCCAGGTGCGGCTGGAATGCAAGGCGCACCTGCGACCGGCCGTCATCCAGCGCGTCGAGCTGGAAGCCGAGATGCTGGTACAGCGGCACCGATGAACGCCATCGGGGTATGGCAGAGTGAGTTTTGGCGGTCATGGTCGGAATGCAGATCAAGGCGACCACGCCATGTTACACCGCAGGCCGCGGGATGGCAGGCTTGAGTCCACGCAATGCTGCGGGCATGATCTGACGACACTCAACCGGGGAGACACCAATGAAGGTCAAACGCATCGAACATGTCGGCATTGTGGTTCGTGATGTGGAAGCGAGCCGCAAGCTCTGGGAAGGCTGCTTCGGCATCAAGCTGGGCGGCGTCGAGGAAAACGCGACGCGGCGGCTGGCGCTGTATCCGGTGGGCGATTCGATGGTGGAATTGCTCGCCGGCATCACCCCCGACAGCAAACAGGCGCGAATGATTGCCGAGGGCAAGGGCGGGCTGAACCATATCTGCCTCGAAGTCGAGAGCATCGACGAGGCGCTGGCCGAACTCAAGGCCAAGGGCATTCCGCTGCTTGATCAAGTCCCGCGCATTGGCCACGCGGGCTGTCGCATCGCATTTCTGGATCCGTCGGCAACGGAAAACTGCCTGATCGAGCTCGCCGAGCTGCCCGCCGGCGTCGGCCATCATGCCACCGGCCATCCGGCATGATCCGGTGCCGCCGGCATTGCAGGGCGCGGACGCCCTTGCTTACTTTTTCAGCGCTTGCTGCAGCAGTTCCGCAACGACTTCGTTGACGCCGGTCTTGCGTTCCTCGGCAAGCGCGTGAATCTGCTTGATCAGGTCGCCGTGCAATTTCACGGCGAAAGGCACCAGGCCTGCGGCTTGATCAAGGCGGCGCTGTTCGCGGCGGTCGACCGGCGCTGCAATGCCCGGGCGGCCCGGCTTGCCCGCTTGTTTCATCTGATTGACGAGTTTCATTGCGTTGAGCTTTTGCAGCTCTGCGGGCGTGGCCATGATCGTAGATTCCAAAGGTTAGTGCGGCGGCATCAACCGCACAGTGCGCCAGTTGCGCGCTTGCTGGTTGGGAAATGGCTTACTGGGGCGGCTGTTGCGGACCACCACCACCGGCACCGCCGCCTCCACCCCCGCCACCACGGCGCTTACCCGGCCGCTTGTGGAATTTCTTGCCGGGGTTGTTGGGATTGTTCGGGTTCCTGCCCTGCGGCCGGCCACCGCCGCCCGGTTGCTGCTGGCGACCTGCGCCACCATTGTTCTGGCGCTGATGCGTCATCCGGGACTGCGGATCCGGGGCACCGGGCCGGTTGCCGGACGCGAGTGCGATCTCGAGCTCATTGAGCTCGTCCCACTCTTCATCAGTGCGGTTACGATCAGGAATCGCCAGCAATTCCTGCATGCGGGCGCGTGGGGATGGGGGTTGGGAATCGTTCATGCCCCGCATTATCGCACTGAACTGGGCATCCTTCCAAGGAAACAACAGCTTAGGGGGTAAGGCCCCATCCAAAGGGCGACCACCCCCTGCAGCGCACCAAAAAAGGGGGGTTAGTCCAGCGCCTGCAACACCAGCGCATGCAGCAGCTGGCGATGGTAATAGCGAATGGCCCCCGGCGCGTGGGCCATGAACACCACGACCAGGCCCTCCGCCGGGTCCACCCAGAAATAGGTGCCGGTGGAACCGGCCCAGTGAAATTCGCCGGCGGAACTCGGCATACCACCGCGGCCGGCACTGCGCCGCACGGCCACGCCGAGACCGAAGCCATAGCCGCGGATATTCGGATACTCGTTCAGCCGGCTCAAATCGACTTCGGGCCCCAGATGATCGGCGGTCATGTACTCGACGCTTTTGCGCGAGAGCACGCGCGTGCCGTCGAGCTCGCCGCCATTCGCCAGCATTTGCGCAAAACGCAGGTAATCCGCCGCGGTTGATACTGCACAGCCGCCACCGCAATCGAATCGGTGCGGCGTGGTCCCGTCGCGCAGCGCCTGCGGCTCGCGCGTCACCGGATCAAGCGGCAGCGCCCGGGCATAACGGCGGATCTTTGCCGCCGGCACGGTGAATGCAGTGTCACGCATAGCCAGCGGCCGGAACAACCGCTCTTCGAGATAACGCGCCAGCGGCACGCCCGATACCGCTTCGATGACCAGCCCCAGCACGTCCAGACCGAGGCTGTACTCCCACTTTGAGCCGGGCTGGTAATGCAGCGGCAGCGCGGCCAGCCGGTCGAGAAATTCCGCGCCGCTCCATTGCGTTGAAGCGCTGTCCGAGGACACCGGATAGCGCCGGGAGAGCGGCGTATTGTCGCGGCCATAACTCAGGCCGGCGGTATGGCGCATCAGGTCTTCGATGGTCATCTGGCGATCCGGTGCTACGGTCGGTGCACCGGCGCGGCCATCACATTGCGGCGGATTCACCTGCATTCGCGCCAGCTGCGGCAGGTATCTGCCGACGGGCTCATTGACAGCGAGCCGGCCTTCCTCGCACAGCATCAGCGCACCCACCGTCACCAGGGGCTTGGTCATCGAAGCGATACTGAATATTGCATCTACAGGCATCGCTGTGCGTGCGCCCGGATCAAGACAGCCGAAGGTCTTGCAATACCCGAGCCTGCCGTGACGCGCAATCATCAGCACCGCACCGGGCAATGCGTCCGCCGCGATCTCCGCCTCCAGCGCAACAGCAAGGCGCGGCAGGCGATCAACGGCGAAACCCAGCGCCTGCGGCTCTGCCTGCGGCAGCGGCAAGCTCAAAGAATGCCGCGGTGATTCTGCTTTGTCCATGCGGATACCCTGTCAGTAATGCGGCGGAATCTCGTGGCCCGAACCATCGGTTTCAGCCGGCAGGCTGCGCTGCAACTGCAAGCGCAGGTCGCGCAGCTGCTGCTCCAGCACGGCAATCTGCTGCTGCTGGCGCGCGACCGTGCGATTCAGCTCTTCGAGCAGATCTTCCGTGAAACTCAGTTTGATCTCGAGTTCTGACAGTCGCGATTCCACGTCGACCCCGCTCAGCTTTGCGCCAACACGACAATCCTGACACCCAGACATTCCACTGTCTGCCCAGCGCGGATCTTCGCCGTCTTGCGGGCCTCGGGCTGGCCATCGACTCTCACTTCGCCTGCAGCAACCATGTGCTTGCCCTGCCCTCCGCTGTCAGCGATTCCGGCAAGCTTGAGCAGGTCGCAAAGACGCACATGCTGGTCTTTCAGTTTAAATTCACGAGTTTCCACTATATTCCCGAAATTGCGCAGCGACGTTTGAATCTTGATGATACTGGATCTTGCCGCAACGCAGCCGCGGGGAACCATGCGGCGGCGGTGTGTTCGAATTCCTCATCATCCCCGTTATCTTTACAGGACCCGCGCGCCTCTTTACACCCATTTGCACCCAATAAACCTTCCATGCCAGCACCCGCAACCATCCTCGGACTTGTTTTTGCCCTGCAAACAATCGGCTGCATGGCCAACAGCCACAAACCGGCCGCCGTTCCGCCGCCTGATAGCGTAGTCGTTACACAAGACGCTCCCGTTCCGTCTGAGCCGGTGCGGGAACCGGTCGCGCCCGCACCTGCCACAACGGATAAGGCGCAGCTTGCACCGCCGCCAGAAACGCGAATCGAGACGCTGATCAAGCCGCAGCCGGAAGTCACTGCGCCGGACCCCGGGGCAACTGCGCCCACGCCGGCGCCGCCGCCCAAAGCCGGCCCCGCCAGCACCGTGCCTGCGGCGCCTGCCACGCCCGCAAAAACGGTCTCGCCGCCTGCGCCTGCGGACCCGGCGCGGAAACCACCGGCGGCCGCTGCGACGCGCAGCGAACCGCCGGCCTTGCCCCCGCTCGCTCTGACCACACTGGAACAACGCCTCAAGGACACTAACGCCATCGGCGTGTTCACCAAACTCGCCCTGAAAAACCAGGTCGACGACATACTGGGCCAGATCCGCGCACACCACGAAGGACGTGGAAAATCGACGCTGGCCCAGTTGCGGCAAACGTATGATCAGCTGCTGCTCAAAGTGCATGATCTGCTCAAGAACGGCGACCCGCCGCTCGCCAGCGCGATCATGAACTCACGCGAAGCGATCTGGGTCGTACTGACGGATCCGGTGAAGTTTGCAAAACTCTGATTCGGTGAAAGGAAATCCACCCATGAAAACCACAACACAAATCCGGATTCTGGTCGCGGGCCTGCTGATGCTGTCGGGTGCCGCAACGGCCGCGGATAACAGCGCGCTCGCCAAGGACCTGACCGCGACGATCTCGCTGCTGGGATTGCCCTGCGGCCAGGTAGTCAATGTCGTGACCCAGGGCAATCGTGATTATCTCGCCACCTGCAGCGACAAAAACCGCTATCGGGTATACGTCAACGCGCAGGGGCGGGTGACCGCGGAAAAACGCTAAGCCCCGGCAATCACGGTTTGCCGCTGTCCGTGCCGGCATAGATCGTAAGCTGCATGATTACCGTATCGAGCCAGCGTCCGAACTTGAGGCCCACATTGCGCAGCGTACCGACCTCCCTGAATCCGAGCGCGCGATGTAAACCGATCGACGCACCGTTGCCGCTGTCGCCGATGATCGCCACGAGTTCACGGTAACCGACTGCGGCCGACTGCGTGATCACCTGCGCCAGCAGCGCCCGACCAGCACCGCGCCCAGCCATTTCCGGCGCCAGGTAGACCGAATCTTCAGCGGTATGACGATAGGCCGTGCGCGGACGATAACGCCCCGCGTACGCGTAGCCAACAATCACGCCTTCGCACTCTGCGACCAGATAGGGTAACCCCGCAGCAAGCACGGCATCGCGCCGGCGATGCATCTCGGCCACATCCGGCGGAATCTCCTCAAACGAGGCCGTGCCATGCAACACGTGATAGGCGTAAATTTCCTGCACGCGCTGCATGTCGTCCGCGCCGGCAGGCCGGACGATCACGTTCATTGGTGCGCCTGAAAACAAGTTCATTTAGTGGGCTCCTCGGCATCAGCAGTCACTGCGTCGTCGATTACACGTTATTATTGCCCTCCTGAATCCGTCACGAAACTGAATCCACCATGTCGACTGCCGACCAGGACCCGCCCAAGCCCTTATCCTCCGCCGACCGCGCGACACCGCAGATCACCAGCGCCGCTGCGCCCTCCGCATTGCGTCTGATGCTCGCCCTGGAAGACTTCGAGGAGCCCGCCAAACGATATATTCCGCGGCCCATTTTCGGTTACGTGTCAGGCGGCGTGGAACGCAACATGTCCCTGGCCTGGAACCGTTCGGTTTTCGACGACCTCGCGCTGGTGCCGCGCATGCTGGTGAATGTTGCGCGGCGATCGCAGAAAACCACGCTGTTCGGCCACACCTACGACTGCCCGTTCGGCATCGCGCCGATGGGCGGCACGTCACTGGCCCGGTTCCGGGGCGATACGGCGCTCGCCACTGCGGCTGCCGCAAGCAATATCCCCATGATCCTCAGCGGCGCCTCACTGACCCCGCTGGAACAAGTGCGCGAGGCCGGCGGTGCCACGACCTGGTTCCAGGCCTACCTGCCGGGTGATACGCAGGCGATCACTGAAATGGTGGAGCGCGTTGCGCGTGCCGGCTACGACACACTGGTGCTGACCGTGGACATTCCCGTGGGGGCCAATCGAGAGAACAACGTGCGCAATGGCTACAACACGCCGCTGCGGCCGAGCCTGCGGCTGGCGTGGGACTGCCTGGCGCGGCCGCGCTGGCTGCTGGGCACGGCACTGCGCACCTACGCGACCCAAGGCATGCCGCATTTCGAGAACATGGGCAAGCGCACGCCGCTGGTATCACGCACGGCCGTGCGTGAACGCGCCAACCGCGATCACCTGAACTGGGAACACATCGCGCTGATGCGCCGCTTGTGGCAAGGACGGCTGCTCATCAAGGGCATACTCGACAAGGCCGATGTGGCACCCGCACGCGACCACGGTGTCGACGGCATCATCGTCTCCAACCACGGTGGGCGGCAACTCGACAGTGCCGCGGCACCGTTGCGTGTGCTGCCTGGCATCGTGGCTGCGGCCGGTGACATGCCGGTCATGATGGACAGCGGCATCCGCCGCGGCACTGATGTGCTCAAAGCGCTGGCGCTGGGTGCGAAGTTCGTTTTCGTGGGCCGGCCCATGCTTTATGCAGCCGCAGTCGCCGGCGAAACGGGGGTACGCCATGCGATCCGGCTGCTGCGGGATGAAGTAGACCGCGACATGGCGCTGCTCGGCATCAATTCGCTGGCCGAAATGACACGCGAGCGCTTGATGGACGCGCGCGCCTTTGACGGCATATCCTTGATCCAACCGCCGGCCTGAAACCATGCGGCGGTAACGCGTCCGCAACCGCAGTTCCGGCACCAGACCGCACGCAGGAGGAGTTTCCCCGATGAACAGCGCCACCGCCGCCGCGGCAGTCCTGAAGGCACAGATTCCGTACACGCTGGATACCGGAGAGAAACTGGTCAACGCGACCTTCGGTCCCAATAACATACATCGCAATTCCAGCGGCACCATCAACTGGCGCGAGGTCGTCATCCGCAACGGCCGAAAGCACAACGAGACGTTCACGCTGGACCGCAACGGCTTCACCTTCGTCGAACACCGGACGGCAATGCAGGATTTTTTTGATGCGGAAGAGCTGAAGTCCGTTTATTACGCCGAGGTCGCGGCGCTGATCAAGGCGCAGTCGGGAGGCCGGCGTGTCGTCGTATTCGACCATACGCTGCGTTCCGGCGACGAAGGCGAGCGCGAATCGAGACTGCTGCGCGAACCGGTGCTGTGGGCGCACAATGATTACACCGAGTGGTCCGGTCCGCAGCGGGTGCGCGATCTGCTGCCCGATGAAGCCGAAGAACTGCTGCAACACCGCTTTGCGATCATTCAAGTCTGGCGTGCAATCAACCAGCCGATTCAGTCGAACCCGCTGGCCATCGCCGATTCGGCCAGCGTACCGCTGCAAGACATGATGATTGCCGAGCGGCGATATCCAACGCGCATCGGTCAGACTTACCGGCTGCGCTACGGCGAAGGGCACCGGTGGTTTTATTTTCCGCAAATGCGACGCAACGAAGCCCTCGTGTTCAAGGTGTTTGATTCGGCAACCGATGGTCGGGCACGCTTCACGGCACATACCTCGTTCGAAGATCCGACCACGCCGGCCGGCGCCCCGCCGCGGCAAAGCATCGAGGCCCGGGCGCTGGTGTTTTTCAATGACTAGAATCGTCGCTGCAGATTAATCATTAACGGAGGATCACGATGGCCAAAGGTTACTGGGTAGTGTGTTATCGCAACATCAAGGATCAGGATGCCTTCCTGCGCTACGCCAAGCTCGCACCGGCGGCAGTGCAGGCGCAGGGCGGACGCTTTCTGGTGCGTGGCATGGCGGCAAAGGTTTACGAAGCCGGCCTACAGCAGCGCGTGGTGGTCATCGAGTTCGACACGCTGGCCCAGGCGCTGGCCGCGCACGAAACACCGGCGTATCAGGCGGCGCTTAAGGAACTGGCCAACGGCGCCGTTGAACGTGATCTGCGCATCGTCGAAGGCATGGCCTAGGCGCTGCTGCTGCGCTGCCGTATCAGAAAATGTCACCTGCATGTGGCCATAAAAGGCTATTTTCGTCATTTATAATTGCCATCAGGGCCTCAGGAGCCTAAAATCGAAGCACGATGCAGCTCGCTCTGCATCAGCAGGTCCTAAAAATTCGGTTGAGGAGAACCCTGATGA
>JBFKCU010000033.1:0-13480 GCA_041620115.1 Burkholderiales bacterium
AGTGCTCCGGATTCTCGCTCAGCAGCTTGAGCGTATGCAGCGCACCATCAGGCGCATGGCCGATGACGTCGGTGAACGTGCCGCCGCGGTCGATCCAGAACTGCCAGCGCGGTCGCACCCGCTGATCCTCTACGCTCACTTCGGTTGTTGCAGCCAACGCGGACGATACCGGACAGAACCGGTCACCCGCCCGCTATCGCCGCCCAAGATTGCCGCCACAAGGATCGCGACCGATGGTTTCTCAAGCATCACTGATCGCGTGCTCGCGCGAGATTAACAATGAAGCCGCCGCCGGCCCGGAAAAAGACTGCCCCCATTCAACTTTCACGTGCATGCAGTCAACGATAACGATGCCCCCTAATCGATATCGCCGCCGCCAGATCACCCGCGCGAAGAACCCAGAGCGTCAGCGGCGACGTTCCGCCCGCTGCGCCAGAAGAGCAGGGCGGGAATGGCCAGTGCCGCAAACGAGCCGACCGAAACCCATATCCCCGGCAGCACGTTCACCACGCCGACGGCCGCAAAATACAGTCTCCAGCCGGCGCCGAGATTGCGGAAGAAATACCCGGTGATCGCAGCGCCCAGCGCGACAAACCCGGTGAACACATTGGCAAAGCCCCACAGCGCGTCGCCAAAGTCCATTCCGTCGATCAGCAACAGGCCGGGGTGCAGCACAATTGCGAACGGAATGATGAACCCGGGTATCGCCATGCCGAAAGCCTTCCAGCCGGTGGAACCGGCCGGCGCTCCGGCAATTGCTGCCGCCGCGTATGAAGCCAGCGCAACCGGCGGCGTCACCATGGACAGGATGGCAAAATAAAACAGGAAGAAGTGCGCGATCAGCGGATGAACCTCCAGCAGTATCAGTGCCGGCGCGATCAGCACAGCCGCCATGATGTATGCGGACGTGGTCGGCATGCCGCAGCCGAGAATCAATGCGCCCAGCGCTGCGAGCAGCAGCATCGCCGGCAGCCAGCCGCCGGAGAGAAAAACCATCAACGACGTGAATTTAGTGCCCAGCCCCGAGTAGGCAATGACGGCGACCAGAATACCGGCAACGGCGCAGGGCAGCGCGACATTGATCGTGCGTTCTGCCGCCGCCGTCAGCGACTGCACCAGTTGCAGGAGAGTCGCGCGCGTCGTCCGGCGCGCCATGCCGAAGACCACCGACAGGATCGCAGCTTCTACCGCGGTCTGGTCCACCGGATAGCCAGCCACCACGCGATAGCACAACCAGACCAGGGGGATCAGCATGTGTCCGCGCTCGCGCAACGTCACGCCGAGACGCGGTAACGTCGAGCGCTCGATCGACCCGAGGTTATCCTTACGCGCCTGCAGATGCACGACGATCAGCAGTGCGGCGTAGAAAAGGACTGACGGCAGTATCGCCGCCATTACGATCTCGCTGTAAGGCGTCTGCAGCAGGTCCGCCATTACGAATGCGGCCGCGCCCATGACCGGCGGAACCAGCTGACCGCCAGTGGAAGCCACGGCTTCGGCGCCAGCGGCAAAACGTGCATCGTAGCCTACGCGCTTCATCAACGGAATCGTAAAGATGCCCGTGCTCATTACATTGGCAACCGCGCTGCCCGAGACACTGCCCATCATGCCGGAAGCGATGACTGCCGCTTTCGCGGGACCACCGACACGATGGCCTGTCAGGCTCATGGCGAGATCGATGATCATGCGCCCGCCGCCAAAAACATCGTATACGGCGGCAAACAGGATGAAATAGAAAACAACCTCCGTTGACACGCCGGTAGGCACTCCGAACAGACCGTCGAGGGTAAGAAACTGCACGTCAATGAACTGCTCGAATCCGCCGAAACGATGCCCCAGCGCGCCCGGGATAAACGGCCCGGCAAAATGATAGGCGACGAACAGCACCGCCAGCAGGGTGATGCCCAGGCCAAGCATGCGGCGCGAGGCTTCCGCAACCAGTATCAGCAGGCATACACCAAACACATAATCGCCGGCTACGAGCGGATCCAGGCCGGAAATGCGCCCGTTCATGATCCGCTCGACGGATAGCATGACGTACACCGCCGGCGCCATGGCAAGCACTGCCAGCACGTAGTTCAGCCCCCGCATGGCGGGGGTCCTGAACCTGTCGCTCGTCAGTAGCAGCGCCAGCGCAACGCCGAACGAGACGTGTCCGGCGCGCTGGATGATGGTCGAAATGGTGGGCCAGATGAAAAGCGCAATCTGGAAAATGCTCCACGCCAGCGCGGTAAGAGGCACCGGTGCGAGAAGATCGCGCCAGCGCCCCTCGACCGGAGCGACCGCTCCGTCTGCGGCAGATATGCTCATGTCAGTCCCGGATCAGGCTGCGGAAAACATCATTTCATCCAACCGCGCTCTTTGTAATACCGTGCGGCGCCGGCATGCAACGCCAGCCCGTTCGCATCTTCTTTCCATGCGCCGTTGGCGCAATCAAACTTTTCGAGCGCTTTGTGCGCAGCGCGCAACTGCTCGGTTTTCTCGCAGATCGTTTTCACGATCGTATAAGCCATGGCGTCGCTCATCCTTGTGCTCGCGAACAGTGTGGTATGCGTTGACGGCAGGCGGACGTCCTGATTCTGTTTCGGAAATGTTCCTTTCGGCATGACCGCGACGGTCCACCCGAATTTCTTGGTCATCTCGTCCAGTGCGGATTGAGGCGGCTGCAGAAAGCTCACCGTCATATTCTGTGCGATCTCGGTGACGGTCGGGTGACCCGGGTTCAGAACATGGATGAACAGGTCGACATTGCGTCCTGCGAAAAGACTCTTGATGGCGGCAAATGAAGCGTACTCGTTGTTGCCTCCACGAGCCTTCAGTGCATCCTCACCGGAATTCATTATTTCCAGAAGCTGCTGGGCACCGACCGGGCCCACGCCACCGCGCGGCAACGTCGCCACGCGCGCACCGGGACGATCCTTATGCAGGAATTTGTCCATGTCAGGCCCCGCGTCGCCACTGGCCACGGGCACCAGATAATACTGGTCCCATCCGCCAACCAGCGCGCGCAGTTCCGGCAGTGGCTTGTCAAAGGCCACTGACCCTTTTTGCGCCCAGTTGTTGACCAGCGCCATGCCAAAGCCGAGGTCTGCCTTGCCCACGCTCACCAGTCGCGGATTCCCGACGGATCCGGCAATCGGAGGCGTATCGATCTTCGAGCCGGGCGGCAGCGCCTGACGCAGCACTTCCCCGATGTTGACTGCGTAAACATACCAACCCGACCCCTGGCCAAAGGACGCGATGGTGAGGTTGACCGGTTGCTGCGCCTGCACCCCGGCGGATACGGAAAATGCAGCTGCCGCGCAGAATCCTGCAAGCTTGCGGAAAAATGTTTTCATCTCAGCTTTCTCCTCGTAGTTGATTCAAAAAAAGGCCTCTCAATCCCCCAGCATCGCCTTGACCGACGATGGCGCAAGCGGCTGCAGTGCCCGCTCCAGGTCAACCGTATCTTCTCCAGGAATACGCACGCGGGTGAAACGATGCTCTTCATAACGTAGCGGACGGGTTGCGTCAAATCCGAGCTTGGCGCTTACGCCGTTGTTTGACGAGGGATCGAGTATAGATCCCAGCGCACCATCAATTCTGACCAGATCGCGGTCACCCTGAAAACGGGTTGCGACCGCCCATTCAACCTGAACCGGATCATGCACATCCACGTCCTCGTCGACAACCACGACGTGCTTGACATCATAATGCGCGCCAAAGGCCGCACAGATGACATTCTTTGCCAGGCCTTCGTTGCGCTTGCGGATCTGCACGTACAGATGGTAGCGACATACCCCGCCAGTTGACAGGTGTACATCCAGAACATCCGTGAAGGTGCGCTTGAGATGCGCGAGGATGGTCGCCTCCCGCGGAATGGCGCCCAGCAGCAGATGCTCCATTTCGGCTGGAACTATCGTGTGATAAAGCGGATTGCGCCGGTGCGTTACACAGTCTATTTCAATGACTTCTCGCCGGTCTCGCGGGCTGTAATACTTCGGAAACTCGCCGAACGGTCCTTCCGGTTCGCGCACCCCGTTGAGGATCCTCCCCTCGATCACGATTTCAGCGTGCGCGGGCACACGCACTTCGTTGGAAAGGCATTTGACGACATCCAGCGGCGCGCCGTGCAGCGCGCCGGCGATTTCCAGTTCGTCATGGTCCACCGGAACCACGGCCTGGGAAGCCAGCAACGTCAACGGATCGACCCCGATCACCACCGCGACCGGCAGCGGTTCGCCGCGCTCTTCGGCGATCTGCACGAACGCATGCAGATGCCGCGGCAAAATCAGCATGGCCATGCGTTTCGGCGAGTCAATCTGGATGCGATTGATCGACACATTTTGCTTGCCTGTTGCGGGATTACGCGCAATCACCAGGCCGGCCGTGATGTAGGGCGCACTGTCGTGCTCCGAATGCTTCGGAACAGGCAGCAACTTGCGTATGTCAACACTGTCGTGACGCACCTGCTGCGCGACGGCACCGGTTACCTCCCGGCAGGGCACGGGGTTCTCCGCAGCGCTCAAGAACCGCGCCAGCATTTGCGACGATGCGGCGCCCATGGCTTCGGCTATCCAGGCACGCGATGACACCAGTCCGGACACGACCGGGATGGAATGTCCGCCAGGGCCTGGAAACAGCACCGCCTGCACGCCGTCCAGACGCTTGGCAATTGCGGCCAGCTCGTGCTCAAGCGCAACACCCGGACGTGCAGTCGCCAGCCGGCCGCTCTCATGCAACCGGCGCAGCCAGCCGCGCAGCGTACGATGGGGCAACGTGGCTTCAGGATTGATCATGGTTTCCTCAATGCCTCCTGCGCTTTGTCAGTCGCCCTTGAACTGGGGCGCGCGCTTGCCGTGAAACGCCTCCACGCCCTCACGGAAATCGTTCGATGTCCGCAGCCGCGAATAACAATGCCCCTCAAGTTCGATCGCCACCGACAGCGTGGCGTCCTCGGTATCATTGAGCAGCTTCTTTGCAGTTCGCTGGGCAATAGGTGAGAAACCGCGCAACTCGGCGACCAGTGCATCGGTCGCTTTTTCCAGTTCCGCATCCGGCACGCATTCCACGGCAATACCCCAGTCGCGTGCCTCGCTGCCGCTGATACGCCGCGAACGCATCACCACATCCTTGGTGCGCGCAATACCGATCATTTTCTGCAGCCGCGCCGAGCCGCCGGAGCCAGGAATCTGCCCCAGCTTCTGCTCAGGCAACGCGTACCTGCATGTTTCCGACGCAATCCGGAAATCGCAAGCCAGAGAGATCTCGAATCCCACGCCAAAGCAGAAACCGCGGTTGGCCGCGATCACCGGTTTCGAACAGCGGGCCGGAGCTGCGATATTCCACGCCAGCTTAGAGACGTGCTCGGGACTGGCTTCGAGGAACCCCTTGATGTCTCCGCCTGAAGAAAAATGCTCGCCGACCGCTCGCAGCACGATCACCCGTACCCGCGGATCCTCATCAAGCGCTTCGAACACAAGACGCAGCTGATCGCGCTGCGGCATACGGATGACATTCAGCGGCGGACGATCGAGGACGATGTCCGCACGCTCGTTTCCGGGGTCGATGTCAACGCGAAATCCGTCGAGGTGCTCAAGCAGGGTCTGTGCGGGGTGGGCAATCTGGTGCATGAAGGAACTCTCCTGTTCAGGGTTTGCTGAATTCACCGGCAACAAGCTTCCGTCTCAGTATTTTTCCGACCGGTGACTTTGGAATTTCGCGCACGAAAACATACTCGCGCGGACGCTTGAAGCTCATCAGTTCCGACCCGCGCGCAAATTCGTCCAGTGCCTGCACATCCACATGCGATCTGAGCTTGATAAAGGCTACCACACGCTGACCCCAGCGCTCGTCGGCAACTCCGGCAACTGCAACCTCCTCCACTGCGGGATGCAACGAAAGTGCCGACTCCACCTCCACCGGGGAAATATTCTCGCCACCGGAGATGATCATGTCGTCGACGCGGCCGGTAACGAAGAGGTCGCCGTCCTCGTCAAAGTAGCCCGTGTCACCGGTGTAGTACCAGCCCTGCCGCAGCGCTCTCGCATCGGCATCCGGACGCTGCCAGTACCCTTCAAACGCCTCGTCGCTGGCAAGGTCGGCAATGATCTGCCCCTCTTCCCGGATCGCCGCTATATCCTCCGGCTGACTTTCTCTTTCTCCGGCATCGAGCTTGACCACGCGTATGCGCGCGTTCACGCCCGCGCGCCCCGCGCAGCCCGGTTTCGTGGCGGCATCCTGCATGATGGTGAAGGTGTAGATTTCCGAAGAGCCGTAATGGTTGACAAAAAGCTGGGGCGCGCACTCCTTGCTCAGGCGCTTGAGCAGAACTTCCGGCATCGGCGCGCCGGCAAATCCGAGCTTCGTTACCGAGGCGAAGCGCCTTGGCTCAAAATCCGCTTGCGCCAGCAGATCGTGGTACAGCGTCGGCACCAGATAGAGATGGGATATCCGTTCGCGCTCAATCACCTTTAGGCACTCCCCGGCATCGAAGCGCGGCACGCAGACGAAGGCGCCGTCGACCAGCGCCATTGCCAGCAACGAACGAACGCCCATGGTGTGATACATGGGCATGACCCCCAGGGCGACTTCGCCGGCACTGTAGAGATTCTGTGCGACCTGCGCGAGCGCCGCAGCACGTTCGGCACGATGTCGACGCGGCACACCCTTCGGCCTGCCGGTGGTGCCCGATGTATACAGCAGGACCGACCAATCGTCGGCCGAAGCGGCAGGCTGCAATAACGGCGCCTTACCGGAAGCAAGCTCCACAAACGCCAGCGTCCCACCCGCCGCGCCGTCCACTGCGATGCGCGGAATGTGCGCGCAAAAACCGGACCCGGCGACCGCTTCGGCACTGACCGGCTCAAACACCACAGCGGCAGCGGCAGCATCGGTGGCGCAGTAATCCAGTTCTTCCGGCTTCGCGCGCCAGTTGACCGGGGCAATCATCACCCCGAGGAACTGGCTGGCCCAATGCAAAGTAGCCATTTCCCAGCGATTGCGAAGTATCACCAGCAAGCGATCGCCGCGACGCAGCCCGAGCCGCTGCAGTCCCGCTGCAACGGCCGCAATGCGCTCGTACCATTGGGCATAATTCAGCCGTATCGAGCCGTCGACCAGTGCCAGCGCACGCGGGCTACGTTCCACGCTTTGCAGAAATGTGGAGCCCAGATCAAGCATGCGGTGCCTCCCCGCGGCCGGCCGCGACCTCGAGTATGGCTTTGACGATGCCGCCATATCCGGTGCAGCGGCACAAATGACCGGACAGCATTTCACGCACCTGTTTTTCGTCCGGGTGCGGAGTGCGCTGCAGAAAAGCCGTGCAGGACATCAGGATGCCCGGCGTACAAAAACCGCACTGCAGGGCATGATGGCGGCGAAATGCCCGCTGCAGCTCCGTAAGCCCACCCATTTCATCATGCAGTCCTTCCACTGTATCCACCCGCGCACCTTCCATCTGTACCGCGAATGTCAGGCACGCCCGCGCCGGTTCGTCGTTGATCCGCACGGTGCAGGCTCCGCAGACGCCGTGCTCGCATCCGACGTGGGTGCCGGTCGCACCGAGCTCATGCCGAAGAAAATCCGACAGCAGCATGCGCGGCTCGCACCAGCCTTGTTGCGGGCGGCCGTTCAATACGAATTTGACCAGGTGTTTTTCTCCGGCGGCGTATTGCTTCACGTGCACAGTCCTCCGATGAGTTTCCGGCCCAGCCGACGCACGAGCTGACGGCGCTGGCGGGCGCTGGCGTGCGGGTCATCGCGCGCATCGAGCGTCCATGCAAGCTCGTTGAGCCCGTCATCGAGCGCGGATCCGGTCAGCATGGGCCACTCGACAACGCGCGGACGGTCATCGACACCACCGACCGCGAGCCGGATCCGCGCGGATGTCACGCTGGCAGCAAGCGCAACCACTGCGAAATCACCATGGCGCAGGGAGAATTCCGTGAATCCCTGACGCTCCCCATGCGCAAGCAATGGAAACTGCACCGCCTCGACTATCTCGTCGGCGCGGCGGGCAGTGGTCAGCATGCCGATCAGGAAAGCATCGGCCCCAAGCTCGCGGCGCCCCTTTAACGAACGCAGCGTCACGCGGCCATTCAGCGCGGCGAGCACCAGCGGCAGTTCCGCGCTAGGCTCAGCGTGCGCGATTGAACCGCAAACCGTTCCGCGACTGCGCACCTGGAAGTGCGAAATATACGGCAGCGCGCATGCGAGCAGCGGCGATTCAGTCTGCAGCGTCCGGCGCTGTTCCAGTGTTGCCTGCGTGACCGCAGCGCCGACATTGAGCGCGCCTTCGCAGCTGATGCTGGCAAGCCCGGCGCAGCGCGTGATGTCGATCAGTACGCGCGGCTGCGCCAACCTCATGTTCAGCATGGGCACGAGTGACTGGCCGCCGGCCAGCACGCGTGCATCCTCCCCATACCGGGCAAGCAGTTCCACAGCCTCGTCAGCGCTGTCCACACGCACGTAATCGAAGGCCGGCGGCTTCACGACCCCTCCCCCGCCCGGCCGGTCCATCTGCGCCACCATGACACGCGGCGTGGCGCGGGTGCCTGCAGCAATGCTGCCAACCGGTCAAATATCCCGGCGATGACCCCGCGCGCAGCACCTTCCAGCATGCGCGAGCCGACCGCAGCAATCTTGCCGGTAATTTCAGTGTGGTATTCATAACTCAGTCGCGTGCCCTCGCCTACCGCTTCCAGACGCACCGTGCCCTTGCCGTGCGCGGCTCCGAGCATGCTCTCGCCGCGGCCCTCAAGGCACAGCGAGTGCGGTGGTTGCAGCGCAGAGAGCGCGATCTCCGCCGTATAACGTGCCTTGACCGGCCCGACACCCAGCACGACTTCAGCACGATAGCGATCAGCGCCGACGCGCTGCAGTTGGCTGCAGCCCGGAATAATCCGCGCAAGCGACTGCACGTCAGTCAGTGCGGCGAACACGGTTTGCGGCGCTGCGGCAATCGTCACGCTGCCGCTTGCCGCAAGCACGTTCGCTCCGGATTCAGGCTGCGGCTGCCGCGTGCCGACAGGCGCATCCGGTTCGGACTCACCGATCAGATCGAGCACGCGTTGCGGCGTTAGTGGAAGACGCACGTCGCGCACGTCCAGCGCATCTGCCACTGCATTGGCAATGGCCGCCGGCGTGCTCATGTTGTTGCCTTCGCCGATGCCTTTTGCCCCCAGCGGCGTGAAGGGCGACGGCGATTCCATGTGGAGAATGACCGGATCAGGCGTTTCACATGCGGTGGGCACCAGATAATCGACCAGCGTGCCGGAGAGAAAAGCGCCGTCACTGCTGTAGGCAAACTCCTCGTAAAGCGCCGCGCCCAGCCCCTGCGCGAAACCGCCGCGGACTTGCCCGTCCGCCAGCAGGGGATTGAGCAGGCGTCCGGCATCATGGGCGCTGACGTAACGGTCAACGCGCACACGTCCGGTGTCGCGTTCGATTTCAACTGCGCAAAGATCGAACACAAAACCGTACGCCGCGGAGGAATTGATGTGATCCGCATCATCCGGAGCCGCCAGCGATTCAGCGCTCCAGAAGGCCGTTTCACGCAATGCCGGCGTTTCACCCGCGGGCAGCTGTGCCGGTGCCCAGTGAAAAACCCCGGCGACGCGCCGAAACGACAGCGTGCGTTGCGGGTCTCCCTGCGCGAAAATCTTTCCATCTGCGAATACCATATCCCCTGCTGGAGCACCCAGTTGTTGCGCAGCACAGCCGGCGATGCGGTTCCGTATCCTTTTTGCGGCAAGATGGGCGGCGCCGGCAACCGCGCCCGCGAACCGGCTCGAATAATTGCCCGCCGCAACCGACCACGCGTCTTTCTGTGTATCCAGCTCCACATTGACCACGATATCGTCCGGCGCCAGTCCGAGCGTTTCGGCAACGACCTGAGCGAGTACTGTGATATGGCCCTGACCTGCGGGCGTCGAGGCCACGATCACGGACACCGCACCGAGCGGATCGACATTGACCGTCGCTGTCGCGATTGCCCCGTTCTTGGGGCCTGCGCGCGCGCGCTCCTCGGCCGTGAGCGCGGTGGTGATATAGCCCATGTTTGATATCGACGGCTCGACCACTGCGGCACAACCGATGCCATAGAGCCGGCCCTCGGCACGCGCACGCTCCTGACGCGCCTTGAGCTCACTCCATCCGCCCCGCTCGCAGGCAAGGGTCATCGCCGCCGCGTAATCTCCCGAGTCATACAAGGCGCCCGCTGCGGCACGGTACGGAAAAGACTGCACGAAATTGCGCCGATAGACTTCGAACAGATCAATGTCCAGTTCAATGGCAATGCGCTGCATCAGACGCTCGAGCGCGAAGTAGACCTGTGGTCCGCCAAATCCCCGAACCAGTCCGGTGGGCGTCTTGTTTGTCAGCACGCTGCGATTGCGCACGGAAAGATTCGGGATGGCATACGCGCCGGTCAATGCGCCGTGCATGCGATAAAGCGTGGCAGGTTCCGGTGCGCGCAGATAAGCGCCGCATTCGTCTATCTGGTCGTAATCCAGCGCGTCAATGCGCCCGTTGTCGGCAACCGCCGCCTTGAGCGTCGTGCACCGCGCGGTCGCTGAAGTGGCTGCAGCCAGATGCTCAAGCCGATCCTCCGCCCATTTCACCGGCGCGCCGGCCTTGCGCGCGGCAAGACAAATTGCCACGATGTACGGAAACAGCGACTGTTTGACACCAAAGCTGCCGCCAGAGTCCCGCGGACTGCGATGACGCAGCCGTGCGCCCGGAACGCCGAGCGCCAGCGCCATCACCGCATGCAGAGAGAACGGGCCCATGAAATTTGACAAAACATCATATGATCCGTCGTCTGCAGCATATTCAGCCATCACCACGCCGCATTCGATCGGGGTGCAGGAATTGCGCGGATAACTGATGTCGATGCTGACTTGATGTGCAGCCGCGGCGAATGCTGCTTCAGGCTCACCGTAGCGAAAGCTGCGCTCCGCAATGACGTTGGACCCGACTTTCTCGTGAAGCAGCGGTGCCTCCGCCGCAATGGCACCTTCGATCGTGACCACATGCGGCAGCGTTTCGTAACTCACCCTGATCCGCTCAAGCGCATCTTCCGCGACGTAGCGGTCGCAGGCGACCACCAGGGCCACCGGCTCACCGACATAACGCACCCGGTCCACCGCGAGACACCAGTGCTCCATCGGCTGTTTTACGCCGACAACGAAAGGCGATGTCCAGCGTACCGCATCCTCGCCCGTCACTACGGCATGCACTCCCGGCAACGCAAGCGCCTCCCGCGCATCTACGGCCAGCAGTCTCGCGTGAGGATGCGGCGAGCGCAGAAAAGCGGCGTGCAAGGTTCCCGGACTGCATGCCAAATCATCGGCGTAGCGTCCCGCGCCGCGCAACAGCGCAGCGTCTTCGAGGCGTTCCAGCGGTTGGCCGATGCGTCCTGCGGACATCGGCCGAGGATTGGTACTGGGCGTTTGCATGGTTGACCGGACAGGATATCGCCTGATTCTAGGCGCATCTCCGGCACCGCGGGTGTTCCGAAATTACCCTGCAGTCGGATTTTTTTCTCAGATCCGGCTGCGGGCCCCGTTTGCGTCGCTGTTGACTGCCTGCCGATAGGCGCGGGGCGTTACGCCGATATGACCAAGAAAGAACCGGGTGAAATGACCTGGCGCCGAAAAGCCGAGACGGTCGGCCACACTGGCCACCGGATCGCGGGAACAGGCCAGCCGGTCGAATGCGGCTTCCATCCGCAGTTCATTGGTGTAAATCGCCGGCGTAAGACTGGTCGTACGGCGAAACAGCTCGAAAAAATGCGCCCTTGACAACCCGCATCGCGCGGCAACAGCACCCATGTCCATGCCGGTGCCGACGTTCTCCTGCATGATGGCCATGGCGCGCCGGATGCGTCCGTCCTGCGGTATGCGCCCGGCAACAGCCTGCGCATGAAACCGCGGCGCGCGGTTTGCGGAAGAAAACGGCGCAATGACCGCGACCATCAGTTCGGCAAGCTGATTCTCGAAGCGCGCTTCCGCACCTTCGGTCTGATCGCGCAACGAGCCCGTCAAATCCAGCGCAAGCTGCAGGCTTCGCGGCGTCAGCGCGACCACCGGTTGCGTGAACAAACGCGTCGCGCGCCTGCTGCCCGGCCCCGCCGCCTCCAGCCACGCCGGCTCAATATAGAGCGCAAGTATCTCCGTCGCCACCGCGGCGTTCTGCTGGTGCATGTAGGCATGCGGCTCCCACGCGTTGACCAGAACGGCCCGGGCGTCGGTAAGCGGGCACGGAACACCTTGCACCTGGAACAGCGCATCGGCGCCACCCGCCTTGATCAGCACATGGCAATGGTGATGCGCATGAGTCACCAGCGGCGCATTCATTTCGAGCAGCGCCGCACGGCCAAACGGGCCCTTGAAGAATCTGATCGCTCTGGACATGAGATTCAGGCGCGGCGGCTGATGGCGCGCTTCCGACCGACACCCTTCAATATCGTTTCAGATTTCGATTTCGTCATCGATGAACAGTTGGTAGGTCTGCCGTTTCGGCTTGTCCTGGTCTTCAGGCAGAACATAACGGATCGAGCTCTTCCCGATGAGCTCCGCAGGCAAGATCATCACGCGCGCGAATGAAGTCGCAACGCTCGCGGACGCGGTTGCCAGCACTGGATCGGATCCTGCCTCGAACCACGGCTGACCCGGGTTGATCTCGTGCGCACTGCCGCTGACTTCGATCTTGATGCTTCCGGCAAGCAGGCAGCGTATTCCGGGACCGCGATGCGTATGGGTATACGCAATGCCGCCCGGCGGGAAATCGACACGGTCGCAGCGGATCAGGTAGCGCGCGCCGGCATCCAGCGTCAGCGGAACCTCCATTACTGCCGCACCGGCAGGCGGGGTAATGCCGGTCGCGCGCACCAGCTCCCAGCGATAAACCTCGACTTCGGTCGAGCCGGCAATGACACCGCAGGGGGTGCGCGCGTGCCAGGCGCAATTGGCCGCCAGCGCCGCGGCATGACCGCCATCACTCAGACGAAGGCTGCCGGAGCGCAGATACAGCACACGCTCACACCCTCCCGGCAGTTGCATTTTTCCGGCCGGCTCCAGTACATCCCGAAAAAAACGAAGCAAATGCGTCGACATCTTCACCTCAAATGTTCGTTGACTGTCTCATGCCCGGACTGCGCCCAGCCGTGCCAGACAGAAGTGCGTGAATGCCAAACCCGACAGCACCGGCACCAGAAGATTGACCAGCGGCACGTAGAGCAGCAGCGACAGCAGGATACCCAGCAGGAACAGGTCGCCGCGCGAGGTCTTAACGATGCGCATGAACTCGTCGCTGTTCGCGTGCTCGGCCAGCGCATCATACCGGAACATGCGCTGAGTCAGGTACGCCGAAGTCAGCACCGGCGCCAGCACGGCGCCCACACCCGTCAGCCACAGCGGCAAGGTGAAAATCCACAGCAGGGCAAAGATGCTGATGCCGGTGGCGGCGTTGATGATGCTGCCGGCCACGGTGCCGCCGG
>JBFKCU010000034.1:0-12785 GCA_041620115.1 Burkholderiales bacterium
AGTGCCTTGTACTTCCGGTACAGATCCTCGTTTTGACCCAGTTCGGTGTAGTACTGGGTGATCTTCGGCAGATTCGAGTTGTAAGCTTCGCGCAGTTGCGGGCTGTTCATGACAGCGTTCAGATGCCCGACCTGGCCCCAGGCGCGATGCAGGCGTTCGTTGGCATCCTCCAGCGGGCCGACAAAGTTGTCCCATGTCGGTGGCGCGGCGTCTGCCGTCAGGCGCGCAATCAAGGCGCGGTTCTCCTGCAGCAGCTGGTCGACGGCGGGCGCAACCTGCGCGGCGTTGAAATCGGCGAAACGGGGCAGCCCCGAAAAATTGAGTAAGGGATTCATGTTTGGCTTAGAAGTTAAAACGTGACGGCCGGTTCGACCGCAAGGCGCGCGCTTAGTTTAACAGCAATGCGCGGCAGCACCGCGAAAGAATGCCATTAAACTATTGATTTTATTGATTTATTTTAATTCGTGTACTACCGTGCCGTTGACCAGCGTATGGGTGACCCGGCCCCGCACTTCGATGCCGGAATAAGGTGTGTTCTTGCCCTGGCTTTGCAAGGCGGCAGGCTCGACGCGCCAGTGCGCCGCCGGATCGAATATGCAGATGTCTGCCGTTGCACCCGGCGACAGGTGGCCGGCGTCGATACCGAGCACGGCGGCGGGGCTGGTGCTGATACGCGCGAGCGCCGAGGCGAGCGCGATATCCGATTCTTCGGCCCATTTCAGCGTCAGCGGCAGCAGCAATTCCACGCCGGTGGCACCGGCTTCGGCCTCGGAAAACGGGAGCTGTTTGACATCCTCGTCGATGGGGGTGTGATCCGAGCACAGTGCATCGATGGTGCCGTCGGCGAGTCCGGCGCGCAGCGCGTCGCGATCGCGCTGGCTGCGCAGCGGCGGCATCAGGTTGCAGTTCGGATCAAAGTAGCCGATGTCCATTTCGGACAGATGGGCGTGATGAATGCCGATATCGCAGGTTACGGGCAATCCGCGCGCCTTGGCCTCGCGTACCATGGCGACACCTTCCGCCGATGACAGCCTCGCGATGTGGACCCGCGCCCCGGTTTCCCGCGCGATGATCAGGATTGTCGACAGGGCGATGATTTCCGCGGCCACCGGAATCGCCGGCAGGCCCAGGCGGGTCGCGACCTCGCCGTCGTGGGCGACGCCCAGGCGTGCAAGCGCCGGGTCCTGCGCCCGCAGCCACACCGGAAAATCAAACGTGGCGGCGTATTCCAGTGCGTGCAACAGCACCTGGTTGTCGGCGAATGGCGCTTCGGCCTGGGAAAACGCGACGCAGCCGGCGTCGCGCAATTCCGCCATCTCGGTCAGCCGCGCGCCTTTCAGTCCGGTTGTGAGTGCGCCGACGGGATAGACATGCGCCTGGTTGAGATTCTTCGCGCGAAACTTGAGCATTTCCACCAGACCCGGTTCGTCGAGCGGAGGGTCCGTGTCCGGCGGACAGGCGAGGCTGGTCACGCCACCGGCGATGGCGGCGTTCATTTCGGATTCGAGCGTGGCCAGATATTCGAAGCCGGGCTCGCGCAGGCGCACGGCCAGATCAACCAGTCCGGGGCACACGACACGGCCGGTCGCATCGATCACGCGGTTGGCGCCGAAACCCGCGGGCGCGTTGCCGACGGCGACAACCTTGCCGGCGGCAACGAAAACGTCGCGTAGCGCGTCGATACCGTTCTTGGGATCGATCAGACGGCCGTTCTTGATATGAATCTTCATCGGTTCGTCAGCTGCTCGCCAGTATGCTCATCACCGCCATGCGTATGGCGATGCCGAAAGTAACCTGCGGCAGAATGACCGATTGCCTGCCATCGGCCACGCTGGAGTCGATTTCGACGCCGCGGTTCATCGGTCCCGGATGCAGCACGATGGCGTCGGGACGCGCCAGCGCGAGCTTGTCGTCAGTCAGACCGTAGTATTTGTAGAATTCCTGCGCCGAGGGCAGCAATGCCCCGTTCATGCGTTCATTCTGCAGCCGCAGCATCATGACCACGTCGACGTCTTTCAGGCCCTGCCGCATGTCCGGATAGACGCGCACACCGAGCTTGCCGACTTCCGTCGGCAGCAGGGTCTTGGGGCCGATGACGCGGATCTCCGGGCATCCCAGCGTGGTCAGAGCGTGAATCTGCGATCGGGCCACCCGTGAATGCAATACGTCGCCGACGATGGCCACCCGCAGTTTGGTGAAGTCGCCCTTGTAATGGCGGATGGTGTACATGTCGAGCAGACCCTGCGTCGGGTGTGCATGGCGGCCGTCGCCGGCATTGATGATGTGTATATCGGGTGCGACGTGGCGCGCTATCAGGTGCGGCGCACCGCTGGCCGCATGCCGCACGATGAACATGTCAGCTTGCATTGCGGCCAGATTGGCGACCGTATCCAGCACCGTTTCGCCTTTGCTTTGCGATGACAGGTTGATTGCCAGGTTGATCACGTCCGCAGACAGACGCTTCGCGGCGATTTCGAAGGTAGTGCGGGTCCGCGTCGAAGGCTCAAAAAACAGATTGAACACAGCCTTGCCGCGCAGTAGCGGCACTTTCTTGACTTCGCGCTGGGTGACGCCGACGAATGATTCGGCGGTGTCCAGGATCTGCCGCAGCACGTCGGCGGGCAGCCCCTCCAGCGACAGCAGATGATGCAATTCGCCGTTCTTGTTCAGTTGCGGGTTGGAAGGATTAAGCCACATCGCCGTTCAGTCGCGGTTCAGCCGCAGCGCCAGCTTGCCCTGCGCGTCGCGCGTCAGCTCGATGTTTTCCTCGGGCCGGACGGTCACGGTGGCGCCGACGAATTCGGCGGCAACCGGTAGCTCGCGGCCACCGCGGTCGACCAGTGCCGCGAGGCGGATGCTGGCCGGGCGTCCGTAATCGAACAACTCGTTCATTGCGGCGCGGATGGTGCGCCCCGTGTAGAGCACATCGTCAATGATCACGACTTCGCAGCCGTCGATGTCGAAAGGGATGTCGGAACTCTTGACGTTGCGGCGCAGCCCCTTCTTGTTGAAGTCGTCGCGGTAGAAGGAGACGTCGAGGGTTCCCAGGGGGAGCTGGATATCGAGCGCCTCGTGCAGGCGTTCGGCGAGCCACACGCCGCCGGTATGAATGCCGACCAGTCCGGTGTTCGGCCCGACGGCGGGCCGCATCCGGTCGGTCAGCGACGCGAGGAGCTGCTCTGCGTCAGGAAGCGTGTTAGCCGGCATGGCGGGCCGTAGCCTAACACAATCAGCCCCCGCCTAGAATGCCGATGTGCCGGTCAGGACGTATTTTTTTTCGGCAATACCTCAAACCAGGTGCGCAGGATTTCCGCTGCCGCTGCAGAGTCGAGCACTGCGGAGCGCCGCTCCCGCCGCACGCCGGTTTCGCGCAATCCGGCTTCAGCCGCGAGGGATGTCAGCCGTTCATCGACATATTCGACAGCGATGCCGAAGCGGCCATGGAGGCGCTGGCCGAAGCGCCGCGCCAGTCGCCCGGTTTCGTGAGTCGCACCGTCTTCGTGGCTGGCCACACCCACGATCAGCCGCAGCGGACACCATTCCGCAATCAGCGTGCCGATCGCAGCGAAGCGGCGGTCATTGTCCTCCGCGTCGATTACCGTCAGTGCGTGGGGGATGCGCAGTTCAATCTCGCCAACCGCGACGCCGATGCGTTTCTCGCCGAAGTCGAATGCGAGCACAGTGCCGCGCGCCGGCAGCGGACTCACGCGTGGCCGGCCACGTCCGAGAGATTGGCGTAATCGACGCCGAGCGCTTCCATTGCCGCCGCCAGCCGTTCTTCGGCCGGCATGTCGAACAGTATGTCCATGCGCGCCGGAACGGTCAGCCATGCATTCTGCGCCAGTTCATGCTCGAGCTGACCCGGCGCCCAGCCGGCGTAGCCCAGGGTGACCAGCATGCGTTCCGGGCCGGTGCCGCGGGCGACCGCTTCGAGAATATCCTTGGAGGTGGTCAGGCCGATTTCCTCGCCGACGGCAAGCGTCGACTGCCAATTGCCGACCGGCCGGTGCAGGATGAAGCCGCGATCCACCTGTACCGGCCCGCCGAAATGGACGGGGACCGAGCGAAAACTGTCCAGCAGCGGCGTGATCTTGACCTGCTCGAGCAGACCGTGGAGGTTCATATCGGTCGGCCGGTTGATGACGATGCCCAGCGCGCCGTTTTCATTGTGCTCGCAGACCAGCGTCAGCGACTTGGCAAAGTGCGGGTCAACCATGGCCGGCATGGCGATCAGAAAATGCTGCGTGAGATTAACGTTTTCCATAAGATTGAAGAGTATTGTAAAGCCGGGTGATGGCCACCACAATTGACAGCACCTTTTGAGAAAAGCTTCCATGGCCCGTATTGACTCGGCACTGATGTGGTTTCGCCGTGATTTGCGCTGTGCGGACAACGCGGCCCTCTATGCCGCGTTGAAGTCGGCCCGCAGTGTTTATTGCGTTTTTGTCTACGACACGGAGATTCTGCGCGACCTGCCGTCGCGCGCTGACCGGCGAGTCGAGTTCATCTGGCAATGTGTTGAAGCACTCGGCCGGGATCTGCTCGCCCGCGGCGGGCAGTTGATCGTGTTGCATGACGTTGCGCGCCTGGCCGTCCCCCGATTGGCCGCGGAGCTGAAGGTGCAGGCGGTGTACGCCAATCACGATTACGAACCCGCCGCGATCGCGCGCGATGCTGCCGTCGCGGAAGCGCTGGCGCACAGCAATATCGAATTTCTCACCCGCAAGGATCAGGTGATTTTCGAGAAGGACGAAGTTCTCACTCAGGGCGGCACACCGTTTTCGGTGTTTACACCCTACAAGAATGCCTGGCTGAAGAAACTGAATCCGTTTTTCATGAAGGCCTATCCGGTGGACAGGTATGCAGGGCATCTGGCGAGGGGGGCGAAAAAATTCAAGCCGGTTGCGCTTGCGGACACGGGTTTTCAATCGACCAATCTATCGGCACTTGGCATCGCCGGTGGCGCCGCAGCGGCCGAAAAGGTGCTCGCGGATTTCAAGCCGCGCATGGCGGCTTATCATGAGAGCCGTGATTATCCGGCAAGAAAGGGGCCGTCATATTTGTCGGTGCACCTGCGGTTTGGCACGATTTCCATCCGCGAGCTGGTGCGCATCGCATCACGTCGGGCTGAAAGCCGGGGCGACGGGGGCGGTAAGGGCGCCGCGACCTGGTTATCGGAACTGATCTGGCGGGATTTCTATTTCATGATCCTGCATCATCATCCGCGCGTGGTATCGCAGGCCTTCAAGCCGGCCTATGACGCCATCCGCTGGCCCGGAGGCCGCACGCTGTTTTCCGCGTGGAGCGAGGGGCGCACCGGCTATCCGATCGTCGATGCCGCGATGCGGCAGATCAACCAGACCGGATACATGCACAACCGCTTGCGCATGATCGCGGCGTCCTTCCTGGTGAAGGATCTGCTGGTCGACTGGCGCCTGGGCGAAAAATACTTTGCCGACCACCTCAATGATTTTGATCTGGCCGCCAACAATGGCGGCTGGCAGTGGGCGGCGTCTACGGGCTGCGACGCCCAGCCCTATTTCCGCATTTTCAATCCGGTGACGCAGTCGCAGAAATTCGATCCGCGCGGCGCATTCATTCGCAAGTACGTGCCTGAGCTTGAAGGCTGCGACGCAAAACACATCCATGCCCCATGGCTGATGAGTGCGGAGCAGCAGGAAAGCGCGGGCGTCCAGATCGGCCGTGATTATCCCGCGCCCGTAGTGGATCACGCCGCGGCACGCCTGCGCGCGCTAGAGCTGTACAAATCCGTGCGCGGCTGATGGCCGCCTACTTGCGCCAGAATGCGGGGGTAAATACGACCAGCAGCGCAAACAGTTCCAGCCGGCCGAGCAGCATCGCAAATGTGCACACCCAGGTCTGAAATCCGGTAAGCACGGCGAAATTGGTCGACGGTCCTACCTGATGCAGGCCGGGGCCGATGTTGTTCAGGGTGGCGACTACGGCTGAAAACGCGGTCATCGCGTCCAGTCCCGTCCAGCCGAGTATCAGCGTCATGCTGACCAGCAGCACGATCCAGACAAAAAAGAAGCCGAGCACGGCGAAGACGATGGGGTCGGCCACGACCTTGCCGGCAACCTTGACCGGATTGATGGCGTAGGGATGCGCGAGGCTCTTGATCTCGCGGTAGACCTGCCGGTAAAGAATCACCGCGCGCATCATCTTGATGCCGCCTCCCGTCGAGCCGGAGCAGCTGAGGAAAGTGCCGAGAAAGAGTATCCACAACGGCGCAAACACCGGCCACAGGTTGTAATCGGCGGTGGAATAGCCCGTGGTGGTGCCTACGGAAATGATGTTGAACGCGGCATAACGCACCGCAGTCAGGAAATCCGGGTATGCACCGGAGCCGTACAGCAGCATCGCGATGCCGGCGATGCTCGCGGCAATGACCGCTACGAAATAGCGTGCTTCGGTGTCGCGCGCGTAGGCAAGCAGGCTCTTGGAGCGCCAGACCAGGAAATGGGTCGCAAAGTTCAGGCCGGCAATCATCATGAAGCAGATCGCGACCATGTCCACGGCCGCGGAGTTGAAATAGCCCAGACTGGCATCGTGGGAGGAGAATCCGCCCAGCGACAGAGTCGTGAAGCTGTGGATCATCGCATCCAGCGGCTGCATGCCGGCGGCGTGATAGGCGAGGCCGCAGGCGAGGGTCAGTGCGGCATAGATCAGCCACAGAGCCTTGGCGGTCTGGGTGACGCGGGGGGTCAGCTGTTCGTCTTTCATCGGTCCGGGGATTTCGGACTTCGAAATCTGGCGGCCGCCGACGCCAAGCATCGGCAGGATCGCCACGACCAGCACGATGACCCCCATGCCTCCCAGCCATTGCAGCAGGGCGCGCCAGACGTTGATCGACGGCGGCAGGTCGTCGAGCCCGCTCAGCACGGTAGCGCCGGTCGCGGTCAGGCCCGAGACTGCCTCGAAATACGCGTCAGTGAACGAGATCTGCGGAATGGCCAGCAGCAGGGGCACAGAGGCGAACAGCGCGCCGCCCGACCATACCGAGACCACCAGCAAAATGCCTTCGCGCAGGTTGAGTTCGCGCTTGTGACGCCGGGTCGCCAGCCACAGGATGGCGCCCGCGGCAAAATTCAGCGCCATCGACAGCGTCCATATCGGGGCCATGCCGTCACTCTGTATCAGCGACACGCCGATGGGCAGCAGATGCGTGAGGCTCATTGCCATGGCGATGAGCGCGGTCACGGGTGCAATGGTCAGGAGCCAGGTCATGCTGTCTCAGCCACGGGAGGGCGATGGCGACCGGTCACAGGAAGCCGATGCTGACCTGGAACAGTTTCTCGACTTTCGGCACGATACGTTTGTTGATGACGAATACAATGACGTGATCGTTGGGTTCGATGATCGTGTCGTGGTGTGCAATCAGTACCTGGCGCTCGACGACGGCTTTCTTCGTGGCCTTGGTTTTGCCGTTCTCGGCGCCGTTCTCGGCGCGTTCGCCGGATTCCGGCTCGGTGTTCTGTTCATGCGTGCGTACGACGGCGCCTATGGTCGCGCCCTTGGGCAGGTCGATTTCCTCGATGCGGCGACCGACGACCTTGGAGGACTTCGGGTCGCCGTGGGCCACCAGTTCAAGCGCTTCGGCGGCGCCGCGCCGCAGGCTGTGGACGGCGACGCAATCGCCCCGGCGGACATGGGCGAGCAGCGTGCCTATCGTCGCCTGCGCCGGCGAGATGGCGATGTCGATCTGACCCGCCTGGACGAGGTTGACATAGGAGCTGCGGTTGATCAGGGAGACAGCCCTGCGCACGCCCATGCGTTTGGCGAGCAGCGAGGACATGATGTTGGTCTCGTCGTCATTGGTCAGTGCGCAATACACATCCATGTCGCCGATGCTTTCGGATTGCAGCAGATCCTCGTCTGTGACGTCACCGACCAGCACCAGCGTGGTTCGCAGCTCGGCGGCCAGCCTTTCCGCGCCCGCCTGGGTCGATTCGATGATCTTGACGTCGTAACGATCTTCGATCGCATGGGCGAGACGGCGGCCGATATTGCCGCCGCCGCCGATCATTACCCGCTTGACCGGTTTGTCCATGCGGCGGAGCTCGTGCATGATGCCGCGGATGTGCTCGGTGGCGGCAATGAAGAAAACCTCGTCGCCGGCTTCGATCACGGTGTTGGCGTCCGGTATGATCGGGCTGTCGTGCCGGAAAATGGCGGCCACGCGGGTGTCGAGATTGGGCAGGTGCTTGCGTATGGTCTGCAACTCCTGTCCCACCAGCGGCCCGCCGTGAAAAGCGCGCACAGCAACCAGGCTGACGCTACCTTCGGCAAATTCCAGCACCTGCAGCGATTCCGGAAACTCGATTAATTTGCGGATGTAGTCCGTCAGCATCTGCTCCGGGCAGATCACATGATCGACCGAAAAGAATTCCTGCCCGAACATTTCCGGGTGGGACAGATAGTCGGCGGCGCGTATGCGTGCGATCTTGGTCGGGACGTTGAACATCGTCGCGGCGAGTTTGCACGCGACCAGATTGGTTTCGTCGCTCTGGGTTACGGCCAGAATCATGTCGGCATCACGGACTCCGGCGCGCTCCAGTGTCGCCGGATGACCGGCGTTGCCGACAACGGTGCGCAGATCGAACTGATCCTGCAGTTTCCGCAGCCGTGCGGCATCCGTATCGACGACCGTGATGTCGTTGGCTTCGGAGACCAGGTTTTCAGCGACAGAACTGCCGACCTGGCCGGCGCCCAGAATGACGATGCGCAAGCAATACCTCCGCTGCAGATTGCCGCGCGGCGGGGACGCGCACGGGCAATCTGAAAAAAGCGCAATTGTATCCTGCGCTGCAACACCCTGCGTCGCCGGGGTCTTTGGGACCGGACGGATTGCCAGCCCGGGTGTGGCATAATTTGCGCACAGGAAGTGCGAGCTAACCCATTGACTAGAATATATTTTTCGGGGCCGATCCCGGATCACGGACTATGCGAGCTGCCGGCGGGCAAGGCGCATCACGTGGCCCATGTGCTGCGGCTGGCGCCCGGGAATCCGGTGATACTGTTCGATGGTCAGGGCAATGCCTACGACGGTGAAATCGCCAAGTGCGCCCGCGGCGAGGTCAGCGTGCGACTGCACAAACGGCGCGACGAGGATCGTGAATCGCCGCTGCAGGTGACGCTGGCGCAGGCTGTATCCAGCGGTGAACGCATGGATTACACGATACAAAAGGCGGTCGAACTTGGGGTGTCGGCCGTGCAGCCGCTGCTGGCCGAGCGCTGCGTCGTGCGCCTGTCTGGAGAGCGAGCCGCGAAGCGCGGCGCGCACTGGCAGGCGGTGGTCGCCGCCGCATGTGAGCAATGTGGCCGCAACCGAGTGCCCCGCGTGGCGCCGTTGCAGCCCTTGCGCGGCTGGCTGGAGCAGCCGGCGCCTGCGGATGCGCTACGTCTGATGCTGCTGCCGGGTGCCCCGACCGGGTTGCACCAACTGGCGCGCCCGACCGGCATGGTGACTGTGCTGGCGGGCCCGGAAGGTGGCTTGACCGAGGCGGAAGCCGGAGATGCCGTGCGCGCGGGCTTCATGCCGCTGCGCCTGGGACCCCGCGTATTGCGCACCGAGACGGCCGCAGTCGCATTGCTGGCAGCGATGCAGGCCCTGTGGGGTGATTTTTAGCGCTGCGCTTTGCGCACGCAGAGTTCTCGCATACCATCGATCAGACGCAGCAGCAGAAAGGACATCGCCATTCCTACCGAAAAAGATCAGCCTTCGTTCCCGCAAACGCTGAAATCGTCCGGCGGGGGGCGCACGCGCCTGTCAGCCCAGGATCGCTTTATCGACTGGTTCCAGTCGGTCGCGCCCTATATCCACGCGTTCCGCGGCAAGGTTTTTGTCATCGCCTTCGGCGGCGAAGTGGTCGCTGACGGACGGTTTTTTCATCTCACGCATGACCTGAACCTGCTGGCGGCACTGGGCGTCAAACTGGTGCTGGTGCATGGATCGCGGCCACAGATCGAAGCCAAGCTGACCGCACAGAAGCTGCGCAGTCGTTTTTCCGAGAAGCTGCGCATTACCGATGCCGCCGCGCTGGAGGCGGCAATGGAAGTGGCCGGCAAACTCCGGGTCCAGATCGAGGCCCTGCTGTCGATGGGGCTTCCCAATTCACCGATGGCCGGCGCACACATCCGCGTGGCGAGCGGCAATTTTGTGACGGCCCGGCCCATAGGCGTGGTTGACGGTGTCGATCTGATGCATACGGGTGAAGTACGTAAGATCGATGCGCTCGCGATCGAGCGGCGGCTGAAAGACGACGAACTGGTGGTGCTGTCGCCGTTGGGATATTCGCCCACGGGCGAGGTGTTTAATTTGGCCATGGGGGACGTGGCAGCTGCCACGGCGGTGGCACTGAAGGCGGAAAAGCTGATTTTCCTGACGGAGTCCGCCGGCGTCATCGGTCGTCGCGGCGAACTGCTGCGTGAACTGACCGTGCGCGAAGCGCAGAGTCTGCTGGCCAAGGGCCGAATCCAGTCCGAGGAGATGCAGGCATACCTGCCGGCGGCAGTACGTGCCTGTGACCGCGGCGTGGGGCGTGCCCACATGATTTCCGGGCACCTCGACGACAGCCTGCTGCTCGAGCTGTTCACGCACAAGGGTGTGGGCACCCTGGTCACGCCTGATCCGCTGGAAACGTTGCGACATGCCAAGATCGATGATATCGGCGGCATTCTGCAATTGCTCGAACCGCTGGAAGCCGAGGGTATCCTGGTCAAGCGCAATCGCGACCTGCTGGAAATGGAAATCGACCGGTTCTGGGTGCTGGAGCACGATCGCATGATCATTGGCTGTGCGGCGCTGTATCCGTTTTCCGACGAGCGCTCCGGCGAACTCGCCGGCCTGGCAGTGCACCCCGAGTTTCGCGGGCGTGGTTCCGGTGAACGGCTGATGACGGCAATCGAAAAGCGTGCGCGCGGTCAGCGCCTCAAACAGCTGTTTGTGCTGACTACCCGCGCCGAACACTGGTTTGTCGAACGCGGCTTTGTAGAGACCGACGTGGGTGTGCTGCCGAAGAAGAAGAAGGAGCTCTACAACTATCAGCGCCGGTCGGTGGTGTTGATCAAGAAACTTTGAAGTGATGGCCGCCGCAGCGCGGCTGTCATATTCCGTTAACATTAAAGCCTTATTGTGGAGAAATGACATGGCACGCAAGGTTCAATGTGTAAAGCTGCAGCGCGAAGCTGAAGGGCTCGATTTTCCGCCTTATCCGGGGGAACTCGGCCGAAAAGTATTCGAGAACGTGTCGAAGGAGGCCTGGAAACAGTGGCTGGAGCAGCAAAAAATGCTGGTTAACGAAAACCGGCTCAACCTTGCCGACAAGAAAGCCCGTGATTACCTTGCGCAGCAAATGGAACGCCACTTCTTCGGTGGCGGCGCGGACGCCGCCGCCGGCTACGTGCCGCCGAAGCAGTAACAACCGCAGGCGCCGCTTCGGGGCGGATTCCTCATGAACGCCACAGCACGCCGGCGCCGGCGGACGCCCGGGAAGGCGAAATTCGCGCCGGAGTTTTATCTCAACCGCGAACTCGGACTGCTGTCGTTTAACCGACGGGTGCTGGCACAGGCCGAAAATCGCGCGTATCCGCTGCTCGAGCGGTTGCGTTTTCTGTGTATCGTCAGCAACAATCTCGACGAGTTTTTCGAGATACGCGTAGCCGGGCTGCAGGCCGAGATCGAGGCGCGTTCAGCGCCGGTCTTTCCGGACCAATTGCGCGCAGACCAGGTTTACAAGCAGGTTGCGAGCGAAGCGCATGAACTGGTCGCGCGCCAGTACGAGCTGTTGAACAAGGAAATCCTGCCGGGGCTGGAGCAGGCCGGCATCCGCTTTCTGCGGCGCAGCGAGTTCACGCCGATGCAGGCCGAGTGGATGAAGGGTTATTTCCTGCGCGAAGTCATGCCGGTATTGACGCCCATAGGGCTGGATCCGGCGCATCCGTTTCCGCGCGTGCTCAACAAGAGCCTGAACTTTGCGGTCGAACTCGAAGGCAAGGATGCTTTCGGCCGCAATTCCGGAATTGCCATTGTGCAGGCGCCGCGTGTACTGCCGCGCGTGATTCGCCTGCCGCAGGATGTTGCGGGCGCCGAATACGATCTGGTGTTCCTGTCCTCGATTCTTCACGAGCATGTCAGCGAATTGTTCGCCGGCATGAAGGTGCTCGGGTGTTACCAGTTTCGGCTTACCCGCAACAGCGACCTGTTTGTGGACGAGGAGGAAGTCAAGGATCTGCGTACGGCTTTGCGCGGCGAACTGCCGCACCGGCATTTCGGCGACGAAGTGCGCCTGGAGGTTGCGGATAACTGTTCGCAGCATATTTCCAGTTTTCTGCTGATGCAGTTCAAGCTCGATGAAACCGACCTGTACCGTGTCGACGGTCCCGTTAATCTGGCGCGTGTCATCAGTGTGCCGGACTGGGTCGATCGAGCGGATCTCAAGTTTCCGCAATTCCGCCCCGGGCTGCCGCGGCGTCTGGAGCAGGTGGCGGACATCTTTGAGGCGATTCGCAACAGCGACATACTGCTGCACCATCCGTACCAGTCGTTTCAGCCTGTAATTGCATTTCTGCAGCAGGCGGCGCGTGATCCGGCCGTGGCGGCGATCAAAATGACGGTGTACCGGACCGGCGCGGAGTCGGAAATGATGGAACATCTGATCAGCGCTGCCCGCAGCGGCAAGGAAGTGACGGTGGTGCTGGAACTGATGGCGCGGTTTGACGAGGAGGCGAACATCAACTGGGCACAACGACTGGAGGAGGCCGGG
>JBFKCU010000035.1:0-12259 GCA_041620115.1 Burkholderiales bacterium
GCATCAGCAGCATGTACGCCCCGGCGCGCTCCCGCGTATTCGAGGCCTGGGTCCAGTACAACCTCGTTGAGCAGCAGACGTCGCTGCTCGTCGGCCGCTTCGATCTCAATGCCGAGTTCTACCGCCTCGATGCGTCGGACCTTTTTCTCAATTCCTCGTTCGGCATCGGTCCGGAGCTGTCCCAAACCGGTCAGGGCGGCCCTTCCATCTTTCCGGAAACGGCATTCGGCGCAAGGGTGTCGACACGCTTTGAGCCGCTCGTCCTGCGCGCGGCCGTGCTGAACGGCGTGCCCGCCGCGGTTCCGCGAGCCGCCGATGCGCGGACCGGACTGCGCCGACCGGGCGACGGCGCGCTGTTGGTCGGCGAAGCGGCCCTTATCCTGCCGGATTTCGCAACTGCGGATGATCGCGCACGCAGCCGGCGGCTGCGTCTCGGACGCGCCGCGGCCTCGATCGAGCGCGACACCAAGATCGCCATCGGCGGCTGGCGCTACACTGCGGATTTCGACGACCTGGCGCGCACAGCGGCCGACGGTTCGCCGCTGCGCCATGACGGCATCTCGGGAGTCTATCTCGTCATGGAACAGGTGGTGTTCCGTGATCCACTGCGCGCCGACCGCCGCGCACGCGTGTTTGCGCAGCTGGGCTCCGGCAGCGACCGTGCTGCGCGCTTCTCCTCGTACACCGGCATGGGCATCGCGTTCGTCGGCGCCTTCCCTTCGCGCCGCCAGGACGAAGTCGGCCTCGCGTTTGCGAGGGCGCGCAACAGCGCCGCGTACAACGAAGCACAGCGCGCGCTGGGCCAAGATCCCGCAAGCGCGGAAACGGCGCTGGAACTCACCTATCTCGCCGTGATACGCCCGTGGCTGACCATGCAGACCAGCCTGCAGCGCATACGGCATCCGAATACCGATCGCGCGCTGCGCGACGCAACACTCGCGCAGCTGCGCCTGGAGTTGACGTTCTGAGTTCTGTGCGTGCGCTTTTTTTGATATAAATCAACACGTTAAAAAACTCTCG
Organism: Burkholderiales bacterium; assembly: GCA_041620115.1. Taxonomy (GTDB): domain Bacteria; phylum Pseudomonadota; class Gammaproteobacteria; order Burkholderiales; family SG8-41. The sequence goes on from JBFKCU010000035.1 coordinate 1,021, forward strand.
CACAGGTGTATGCATGCTGTTGCTGCGGTGATTCGAACACCGCACGGCTGCCCGTACCGCGACGTGCGTTGCCGCGGCCGGGAGACATCTGCGGTGGCCTGGGGCCGCGCCGGCAGGCATGCGAGAGGGGCGCGGCATGCCTGCTGCGGTAAAATTCGCCTTTTCCGCAGGAAACATCATGGAAGCCGAACGCATCAACGCCATTGCCTACCGCCTGGAAGATCTGGACGAACGCGCGGGGGCGCTGCGGAGGTATCTTTGACTACGATACGAAAGAACGCCGCCTCGAGGAACTGGTCAAGCTGAGCGAAGATCCCGCGCTGTGGAACAACCCCCAGCGCGCGCAGGAAGTCGGCCGTGAACGCAAGACCCTCGAAGACATCGTTGTAACCCTGCGCGGGCTGGACCGCGACATGCGCGACGCCCACGAGCTGTTCGAAATGGCGCGCAGCGAAAAGGACGACAACACGCTGCTCGCCGTCGAGCAGGACGCGGGCAAGCTCGCCGGTGTCGTCGAGAGCATGGAATTCCGCCGGATGTTCGCCAATCCGATGGACGCCAACAACTGCTTCCTCGACATCCAGGCAGGATCGGGTGGGACTGAAGCGCAGGACTGGGCGTCTATCCTCGAGCGCATGTATCTGCGCTACTGCGAATACAAGAAATTCCGGGTTGAAGTACTCGAAGAATCCGAAGGCGACGTCGCCGGCATCAAGAGCGCATCGCTGAAGATCACCGGCGAATACGCCTTCGGCCATCTGCGTACCGAGTCCGGCGTGCACCGCCTGGTGCGCAAGTCGCCGTTCGACTCCAACAACCGCCGCCACACGTCGTTCGCCAGCGTATTCGTCTATCCGGAAGTCGACGACTCGATCGAGATCGACATCAATCCGGCCGACCTGCGCGTGGACACCTATCGGGCTTCCGGCGCCGGCGGCCAGCACATCAACAAGACCGACTCGGCCGTGCGCATCACCCACCTCCCCACCGGCATCGTCGTGCAGTGCCAGAGCGACCGGTCACAGCACCGCAACCGGGCCGAAGCCAACGCGATGCTTAAATCCAAGCTGTACGAGCTGGAACTGCGCAAGAGAAACGAGCAGAAACAGGCCCTCGAAGACTCCAAGACCGACATCGGCTGGGGGCACCAGATCCGCTCCTATGTGCTCGACCAGTCACGCATCAAGGATCTGCGCACCAACGTCGAGACCGGCAACACCCAGGCCGTGCTCGACGGCGACCTCGACGACTTCATCACCGCCAGCCTCAAATCGGGCCTTTAAACCGGTTACCCAGCCACGGAAAACACATCATGGAAAACCCCAACGCCACCCCGCCCGTCGATACCAACAAGATCATCGAGGAGCGTCGCGCCAAGCTGGCAGCACTGCGCGAAAAAGGCACTGCCTTTCCCAACGATTTTGTGCGCGCGCATCTCGCTGAAGTACTGGCCGCCGAGCACGAGGATACCGACGCGAAGAAGCTCGCCGAGGCCGCGGTGCCGGTCTGCCTTGCCGGTCGCATCATGCTCAAGCGGGTCATGGGCAAGGCCAGCTTTGCCTCGATCCAGGACATGAGCGGCCGCATCCAGATCTATGTCTCGGTGGATGACACCGGCGCCGAAGCCCTGGAAGCCTTCAAGCACTATGACATCGGCGACATCGTCGGCGTGGAAGGCACGCTGTTCAAGACGCAAAAGGGTGAACTGACCGTGCGCGTGAGCAAACTGCGCCTGCTGACCAAATCGCTGCGGCCGCTGCCGGAGAAATTCCACGGCCTGACCGACCAGGAAATCAAGTACCGGCAGCGTTATGTCGACCTGATCATGAACGAGGACACCAAGCGGACCTTCGTGCAGCGCGGCCGCATCATCCAGGCGATCCGCGAGCAACTGCTCAGCCGGCGCTACTATGAGGCCGAAACGCCGATGATGCAGCCCATCCCCGGCGGCGCATCGGCGCGGCCCTTCGCCACGCACCACAACGCGCTGGACATGCAGCTCTATCTGCGCATCGCGCCCGAGTTGTACCTGAAGCGCCTCGTCGTCGGCGGCTTCGAGAAGGTGTTCGAGATCAACCGCAATTTCCGCAACGAGGGCATGTCGACGCGCCACAATCCCGAATTCACGATGCTCGAGTTCTATGTCGCCTACACCAACCACGAGTATCTGATGAGCTTCGTCGAGCAGCTCCTGCGCGCCGCCGCACAGGCCGCCTGCGGCACTGAACAGGTCACCTATCAGGGACGCACCATCGATCTGTCGCAACCCTTCGCCCGCCTGACCATTGCCGGTGCAATCAAGAAGTACCGGCCGGACATTGGCGACGACGTGCTCAATGACCGCGCCGGCATCATCGCCAAACTCAACGAATTGAAAATTCCGTTCCGCGAGCACGACGGCCTCGGCGGACTGCAACTGACGCTGTTCGAGAACACTGTCGAAGCCGAACTCTTCGATCCGACCTACATCATCGATTACCCGGCCGAAGTGTCGCCGCTGGCCCGCCGCAGCGACAGCAATCCGGAGGTCACCGAGCGCTTCGAGCTCTACATCGCCGGCCGCGAAATCGCCAACGGCTTCTCGGAATTGAACGACCCCGAGGACCAGGCCGAACGTTTCATGGAACAGGTGCGGCAGAAGGACGCCGGTGACCACGAAGCCATGCATTACGACGCCGATTACATCCGCGCCCTCGAGTACGGCCTGCCGCCCTGCGGCGGCGCCGGAATCGGCATCGACCGGCTGGTAATGCTGCTGACGGACAGCCCGTCGATACGCGATGTGATCCTGTTTCCGCACATGCGGCCGGAATAACCCGCAGCGCGTCCGGCAGAGGAATCGCGGTGGAACTTCCGCTCTGGCAACCCAGCCCGCAGCAGATCGCAGCAGCGAACCTCACCGCGTTCATGCGCGACATTGCGCGAACCGGCGGGCCGCGGTTCGATGACTATGCCGCGCTTTATCGGTGGTCGACCGAACAGCCCGCGGAGTTCTGGCTGGCGTTGTGGAATTTCTGCGGGGTCAAGTCAAAAACCCGCGGCAGCCGGGTGCTCGAGCATCCCCAGCGCATGCCGGGCGCACGCTGGTTTCCCGACGCACGCCTCAATTACGCCGAGAACCTGCTGCGCCACCACGACAAACTCAATGACAATGATCCGGCGATCATCTTCTGGGGCGAAAACCGGCTGAAAAGCCGCATCAGCTTCCGTGAGCTCCGCGCCGAAGTCTCCCGCCTCGCGCAAGCGTTGCGCGCGGCGGGCATCCAGCGCGGCGACCGCATCGCCGGCTACATGCCCAATCTGCCCGGGACAGTCATCGCGATGCTGGCCACCACCAGCATCGGTGCCGTCTGGTCATCCTGCTCGCCCGATTTCGGGGTTCAGGGCGTCGTCGACCGTTTCGGCCAGATCGGGCCACGCATACTTTTCGCCGCCGACGGCTACTTTTACAACGGCCGCACGATCGACAATCTGCCGCGCCTGCGGAAAATCGCGGCGCAACTGCCCACCGTCGAAAAACTGGTCGTCGTGCCCTACACCAGCGGCGCACCGGCCATCGCCGACGTGCCGCGCGCAGTCAGTGTCCATGATTTCATGGCGCCTTACGCACCGCAGCCGATCCGGTTCGAGCAGTTGCCCTTCGACCACCCGCTCTACATCATGTATTCATCGGGCACCACCGGGGTGCCCAAGTGCATCGTCCATGGCGCCGGCGGCGCCCTGTTGCAGCACCTGAAGGAACACGTGCTGCACACCGACATCAGGCCGGGAGACCGGTTGTTCTATTTCACGACCTGCGGCTGGATGATGTGGAACTGGCTGGTGTCCGGACTGGCAGCCGGCGCCACGCTGCTGCTCTATGACGGCTCGCCGTTTGTCAGCAAGGGCAATGTGCTGTGGGATTTGGCCGAGCAGGAAAAGATGACCGTGTTCGGTACTTCGGCGAAATACATCGACGCGCTGGCCAAGCTCGGACTCGCACCGCATGACACCCACGACCTGTCGGCGCTGCGCGCGCTGCTGTCCACCGGATCGCCACTCTCCCCCGAATCCTTCGATTACGTCTACCGCGACATCAAAGCCGACCTGCAGCTGGCGTCGATTTCCGGCGGCACCGACATCATTTCATGCTTTGCGCTGGGTTGCCCGATCCTGCCGGTATGGCGCGGCGAACTGCAGTGCCGCGGCCTGGGAATGAAAGTCGAGGTATGGAACGATGCGGGCCTGCCCGTGCGCGGCGAGAAAGGCGAACTGGTCTGCACCGCGCCCTTCCCGTCGATGCCGGTCGGATTCTGGGACGATCCCGACGGGGTCAAATACCGCGCCGCCTATTTCGAACGTTTTCCCGGTGTCTGGCACCACGGGGATTATGTCGAGCTGACGCCACACGGCGGCCTGATTTTTTTCGGGCGCTCGGATGCAGTGCTGAATCCCGGTGGCGTGCGTATCGGCACTGCCGAAATCTATCGCCAGGTTGAACAGCTCGACGAGGTCGTAGAAAGCATCGCCATCGGTCAGGATTGGCCGCCGCAGCAGCCAAGCGACGTGCGCGTCGTACTGTTTGTGCGCCTGCGCGAAGGGGTCACGCTCGATGCCGCACTCACCGAGCGCATCAGGCAACAGATACGCGACAACACCACGCCGCGCCATGTACCCGCGGTCGTGGCACAGGTCGCCGACATTCCGCGCACCAAGAGCGGCAAGATCGTCGAGCTCGCGGTACGTAACGTCGTGCACGGCCTGCCCGTCAAGAACGTGGAAGCACTCGCCAATCCGGAAGCACTGGATCATTTTCGCGCCCGCGACGAGTTACGCCCCTGACCACATCGAGGCCGGACATACGGCGGCCGCAACCGGTTGATGTAACGCTTTGTAACGACGTGATTTTGTTCACACGCAGCACCCTCACACCGCGTTAGGATGGCCATGTGTAACTGAACCCGAAAGGAGTACACACATGTCAGACACTAACAAGATCAATCCGCTGGTTGCGATTGCCGCAATTTCGGTAACCGTCTTCAGCCTCGTCGGCATCGGCATCATGACCGGCCTGGTACCGAATTCGTTCTCGAAGAACAGTGACTCCGCATTGCAAAGCGGGCCTGTCGATACCAAGGCCGTGAAAACCACGATCGCCCCGGCATCTGCAGGCGCCTCCGCATCAGCGCCAGCCAAACCAGCCACCAAATCGGCGGAAACGAAGCAGCCGGCCAAAGTCGCTACGCAGGCACCGGCGACACGTTCTGAGCCGGCCAAAGCCGCACCGGTTTGTGCCAACTGCGGCGTGATCGCCAGCGTGAACGCCATCACCCAAAAAGGCGAAGGCAGCGGGCTCGGCGCAGTGGCAGGCGGCGTGCTAGGCGGCGTGCTGGGTAATCAGGTCGGCGGCGGCAGCGGCAAGAAAATCGCGACCGTGGCCGGCGCGGCGGGCGGCGCCTACGCGGGCCACCAGGTTGAAAAAAACATGAAGTCCACGACGCACTATGAGGTGGTCGTCAACATGGACGACGGCACCACCCGCACGTTCAACTACGACACGCAACCCGCCTTTCAGAGCGGCGGCAAAGTGCGTGTGGTCAACGGCGCGCTCACCGCCGGCTAAGCAGCAGGCCACGCCAATAAAAAGCGCCCCTTGCGGGCGCTTTTTTTGCGGCCGCGCAGGTGAACCGCAACGAAGGCCCGAGCGCAACAGGCGCGGGTCCTCGCACTGGCGCAACTGTCGCAAACCGGAACGGAATCGATCGATTTAACGGCGGGTTATCGTCAGATTGATGTGAACCTGCCTTCCCCCTTGCAATCGAGGCTTGCCATATACCCCACTAGGGTATATTATGCGAGGCATCAAAACCTTTTGACCGCGTTTATGAATACTCTTACCGCACCCCGGAAAACCGCCGTCATCGATCTGCCGGTGACCGGCATGACCTGCGCCGCCTGCGCGACACGCATCGAAAAAGTCCTCAACCGGCTGCCCGACGTCAAGGCCGGGGTCAATTTCGCCACAGAAAAAGCGCATATCGAATACCCGTCCGACCGCATGGCGCCGGGCGAACTGATCGACGCCATCCGCAAGGCGGGTTATGACGCACGCGAACCCGCCGCCAACGGCGATGCCGAACGCAAAGCCGAGCGCCTCGCGATCTATCAGCACGACCTGCGCCTGTTCACGATATCAGCCATACTGACACTGCCGTTTTTTGCACTGATGCTGACCATGTTCTCCGGTCACGGCCACGGCTGGTTTCCGCCGCTGCTGCAACTGCTGCTGGCCACACCGGTGCAGTTCTGGATCGGCCGGCGGTTTTATGTCGGCGCGTGGCATACGCTGCGCGGCGGCGGTGCCAACATGGATGTATTGATTGCGCTGGGCACCAGCATGGCTTATGTCTACAGCGCGGCCGTGGTCCTGCTCGGACTGGACCTGCATCTGTATTTTGAAGCCAGCGTCAGCATCATCACCCTGGTTTTTCTCGGCAAACTGCTCGAATCCCGCGCCCGTGCCCGGGCCTCTGCCGCGATCGAGGAACTGGTGCGCCTGCAACCCAAGACGGCCCGCGTCGAACGCGACGGGACCATCGTCGAAATCGCAGTCGCCGACCTCCACGTCGGTGACATCTTCGTGGTGCGTCCCGGTGAAGCGGTACCGGTGGACGGAAAAGTCATCGACGGCCGCTCCAGCATCGACGAAGCCATGCTCACCGGCGAAAGCCTGCCGGTCGCCAAGACCGCGGGCAGCCCGGTCTATGCCGCGACAATCAACGCCCAGGGCCTGCTCCGCTGCAGCGCGACCGGCGTCGGCACCGACACCGCACTCGCCGGCATCATCCGGCTGGTCGAGGAAGCACAGGGCTCGAAGGCGCCGATCCAGCGTCTCGCCGATGTCATCGCCGGCGTGTTCGTGCCGGTGGTCGTTGCCATCGCCGCTTTGACCTTCGCCGGCTGGTGGTGGTTCGCCGGCTCGCTCACGGCGGCGTTGATCCCGGCGGTGGCGGTGCTGGTGATCGCCTGTCCGTGCGCACTGGGCCTGGCCACGCCCACCGCGATCATGGTCGGCAGCGGTGTCGGTGCCCGCGCCGGCGTGCTGATCAAGAACGCCGAAGCCCTGGAACGTGCCGGCCATATCGATACGCTGGTCGTCGACAAGACCGGTACGCTGACCCAGGGCAAGCCGGCGGTGACCGACGTGGTCGCCATGGACGGGCACGATGAAAAGGACGTATTGCGCATTGCCATGACGCTGGAAGCAGGCTCGGAACATCCGTTGGCCCGCGCCGTGCTGGACCACGCGGGCAAACTCGGCGTGCAGGCCGTGCACATGCAGGACTTCAACGCGGTCGCCGGCATGGGTGTGGAGGCCATCGTTGACGGCGCACCGGCGCTGCTGGGATCACCGCACTTTCTCGAAAAGTCCGGCCTTGCCGTGGACGCGGATGCCATTGCCCGGCTGCAGGATCAGGGCAAGACCGTGATCGGCGTTGCGCGCAACCGCCAGCTGGCCGGACTGATCGCCATTGCCGATCCGCTGCGTCCGACCTCGCCCGCCGCGGTCTCCGCGCTGCGGGCGCTGGGCATCGAGGTGATCATGCTGACCGGCGACAACCGGCGCACAGCGGAGCGCATTGCCCGCGAAACCGGTATCGCCCGCTTTGAGGCGGAAATGCTGCCGCAGCACAAGGCGCAGTACATCACTACGCTGCAACAGGAAAACCGGCATGTCGGCATGATCGGCGACGGCGTCAATGACGCCCCGGCGCTGGCTGCCGCGGAGGTCAGTTTCGCCATCGGCGCCGGCTCCGACGTGGCCATACACGCCGCCGACGTGACATTGATGCGCAGCGACCTGCTGGGCGCGGTAGACGCCGTGCGGCTATCACGCGCAACCTTCCGCAAGATCAAGCAGAACCTGTTCTTCGCTTTCTTCTACAACGTGCTGGGCATTCCGCTCGCTGCAGCAGGCCTGCTCAATCCGGTGATCGCCGGCGCCGCGATGGCCATGAGTTCAGTGTCCGTCGTCAGCAATTCGCTGCTGCTCAAGCGCTGGCGGCCACAGCGCGGAAACCGCTGATTCAATCAGATTCAGACAATTCAATTACCCAAGGAGATCTGACCATCATGGAAACCACCACCATCCCCGTTAAAGGCATGACCTGCATGGGCTGCGTCAGCAGTGTACAGCGCGTGCTGAACGGCATCGACGGCATTGCCAAAGCAGAGGTATCGCTGCAGCAGGCGCAGGCTGCAATCACCTACGATCCGGCAAAAGCCGATCTGCAGGCGATCAAGACAGCCATCGTGGACGCCGGTTATGACGTCGGCTAAGCGCGTCAGCGCCGAGTGTCATGACCAGCAGATTGTGCAGCCGCACAAGCAGGCGCTGTTGAAGCGCCTGAACCGTGTCGAAGGCCAGGTGCGCGGCGTCGCGCAGATGGTGAGTGCTGATCGTTATTGCGTGGATGTGCTGACGCAGGTCGCGGCCATCCAGTCGGCGCTCGACGCCGTGGCACTGCAATTGCTGGAGGACCACACCCGGGGCTGTGTCGCGAGTGCTGTCAGAACCAATGGTGGCGATCAGGCCATTGCGGAACTGATGACGGTGGTCAAACGCTTCGCCCGCTGAACAGCGGGCAGGGTCGCATTACCAATTCCAGATTTGCCACCAGGGCACGTCTTTTTTCGGACCGCCCTTCAGGTAGACGCTGTTCGGAAAGTTCTTGTTCAGCACCCGCTCGGCATCATCGCGCAGCGTCTTCATGCCCAGCGCGTCGTAGGCCTTGACCATGATCACCAGCCCCTCTTCGTTGGCCGGTGCGCCGGGGTAATGTTTCAGCACGTACTGGGTACGATTCGCCGCCGCGACATACGCCTTGCGCTTGAGGTAATAACGCGCAACATGCACCTCATGCGCGGCCAGCGCATTGACCAGATAGTTCATGCGCAGAATGGCATCGGGGGTGTATTTGCTGTCCGGATACCGCGTCACCAGATCCTTGAATGCAGCGAAGGCATCGGCCGCCGCCTTGGGATCGCGCTCGGACATGTCCTGGCTGCTGATGAAACCCATGATGCCCAGGTCATCATTGAAATTGATCAGGCCGCGCAGGTAATACATGTAATCCGCGCTCGGATGGCTGGGATACTGCTTGAGAAAACGATCGATCGTTGCCAGTGCCGACGCCGCGTCTTCGTCTTTCCACTGCGCATAGGCGAGCTCAATCTGCGCCTGCTGGGCAAAACGACCGTAGGGATATCGTGATTCGATGCGTTCGTAATGCTTGATCGCCGCGGGCCAAGCGCGCTGCGCGAGTTCAGCGCGAGCCTCGGCATACAGCTTCTGTACCGACCAGCCGCGGGTCTCGTCATATTCCCGGCTACCGAACATGCCGCAGGCGCCCAGCAGCATGGCTGCGGCAATTGCGGTGAATAACGTTAGAATGCTACGCCGGATGTCCACCATGAATGAGCACTGATTTGTCATCCGAAAATTATACCGAAAACGGGGTCACACCGGCGCCGCATCGACAGGCGGTACCGGCCGAATACGCCGGACTGCGCCTGGACCAGGCACTGGCACAGATGCTGCCCCAGTATTCCCGCGCCCGCCTCACCAGCTGGGTGCGTGAATGCCGGGTGACCGTGGACGGCAAATCGGCGGCACCCCGCGACAAGGTCCACGGCGGCGAAATGGTCATCGTGCAGCCGGCGCTGTCCCCGGAAGAAACCGCTTTTCGCCCCGAAGCCATCGCCCTCGACGTGGTGTACGAGGACGCGACCCTGATGGTCATCAACAAGCCCGCCGGCCTCGTCGTTCACCCGGGCAGCGGCAACTGGGCGGGCACCATGCTCAATGCCCTGCTTGCGCACGCGCCGCAGCTGGCCGGGGTGCCGCGCGCCGGCATCGTGCACCGCCTCGACAAGGACACCAGCGGCCTGCTCGTGGTCGCCAAGACGCTGACTGCACAAACCGATCTGGTGCGTCAGTTGCAGGCGCGTTCGGTCAAACGCGAATATCGCGCCGTCGTCCACGGCGTGGTTACGCGCAGCGGCAAGCTCGAAGGCGCGATCGGCCGTGATCCGCGCAACCGCACGCGCATGGCGGTAACCGCGTCGGGCAAACCCGCGGTGACCCATTACACCGTGCAGGAAAAACTGCCGCGCGCGACCGTGCTGGCGTGCCGCCTGGAAACCGGCCGCACTCACCAGATTCGTGTTCACCTGCAGAAACTGGGCCATCCGATCTGGGGCGATCCGGTCTATGGCCCGCGCAACGCGCCCGCCCTGCCGAAAATGGCGCGCCAGGCGCTGCACGCCGAGAAACTGGCATTGACGCATCCGGATACCGGCCAGGCCGTTGAATGGCAGGCGCCGCTGCCCGATGACATGAAGCAGCTGATCGCGGCCCTGCGCGCGGCATGAGCGCCCCCTTGCACCCGCAGTGGATCGTGCCGGAGTGGCCTGCGCCGGCACAGGTGCGCGCGCTGTTCACCACGCGTGCCGGCGGCGTCAGCGTCGGTCCGTATGCGAGTTTCAATCTGGGTCTGCGCACGGACGACGACCCCGCGGCAGCGGGTGAAAATCGCATCCGGCTGCTGGACCACCTGCCGCAGCCGCCGCGCTGGCTCGCCCAGGTGCACGGCACCACCGTGGTCGACGCCGACACGCTCAGCGATGTCCCGGCGGCCGACGCCAGCGTTGCCACGCAGCGCGGCACGGTCTGCGCCATCCTGGTTGCCGACTGCCTGCCCGTCCTACTCACCGACCGCGCCGGCACCTGCATTGGTGCAGCACACGCCGGCTGGCGCGGCCTCGCCGGCGGCGTGATCGCCAACACCGTGGCACGCATGGCGGCCCCGGCGGGCGACCTGATCGCCTGGATCGGCCCCGGCATCGGGCCCGCCGCATTCGAAGTGGGCGACGATGTGCTGCAGGCATTCTGCAACGATGCGCCGCAGCGCGCCGCTGCATTCAAGCCGCTGCGACCGGGAAAGTGGCTGTGCGACCTGCCGCAGCTCGCGCGCGACGCCCTGCACCATGCCGGCGTCACTGAGGTTTACGGCGGCACGCTTTGCACCTACTCCGATCCCGACCGGTTTTATTCGTATCGGCGCGACCGGATTACCGGCCGCATGGCGGCATTGCTGTGGCTGGCGCCTTGAGGGAGGAGCACGCTGCACGATCACGTATAATTCGCGGCTTTCCCGCCTGATGCCACACCAATCCAACTGCGTGCAACCGCGCCAAA
>JBFKCU010000036.1:0-12126 GCA_041620115.1 Burkholderiales bacterium
CGTGCGCACCTTCCGACTGGGCGATTTCATTTTCGTGGTGCGGAAACTGCAGATCCTGCCCGCCGCCGTGGATGTCGAAATGCTCACCCAGCAGCGCGCTCGACATGACCGAGCATTCGATATGCCAGCCGGGCCGGCCGGCGCCCCAGGGCGAATCCCACGCGGGCTCGCCGGGTTTGGCGCGCTTCCACAGCACGAAATCCAGCGGATCCTCTTTGGCCGCATCGACCGCGACACGCTCGCCCGCACGCAGGTCTTCCAGCGACTTGCCGGAGAGCTTGCCGTAACCCTTGAATTTGCGCACCGCGTAGTTCACGTCGCCGTCAGCCGCCTGGTAGGCATAACCACGACCCTGCAACACATCGATCATTTCAAGCATGCCCGGCACGTATTCAGTGGCGCGCGGCTCGGCCGTCGGCTTCTCGACCCCCAGCAGGGCTGCATCCTCGTCCATCGCGTTGATGAACCGCTGGGTCAGCGCGGCCGTCGCCTCCTTGTTTTCCTGCGCCCGCTTGATGATCTTGTCGTCAATATCCGTGATATTGCGCACGTAGGTGACCGCGTAACCCGACGCACTCAGCCAGCGCTGCACCACGTCAAAAACCACCATCACCCGAGCATGGCCGAGATGGCAGTAATCGTAAACAGTCATGCCGCACACGTACATCCGGACCTTGCCGGGCTCGATGGGCACAAATTCCTGCTTGTCCCGTACCAGGGTATTGTAGATTTTGAGCATAGGGGCTGAAGTTCGGGGGCCACGCCAATCGGCCGTTTCAGGCCGGTCCGCTACCCCCCGCTTCTGCGGCAAACCGCCGTTCAGGCGTGCCGGCAGAAAAGAGTTGGTTGAATTAGTGGTTGTTCTTGGTAAAATCTCGTAAATTCAAGGACTAATGTCGTCGTCTTAAACATGAATACCGGCCCAACAACGATCCATGGAATCATAGCACGATGATCTTTACGCACACCGCGGCACGCCTCGCAATCATCGCCGTATGCGTGGGGCTCGCGACCCCGGTGATGTCGCAAAGCGACGATCTGCAGGAAGCGCAACAACTGCTGAAACAGGGACAAATCGATCGTGCGCTGGAGCGCGTCGACACTTACCTGAAGACGCGCCCCAAGGATGCCCGCGGACGTTTTCTGCGCGGCATTCTGCTCACCGAAAAGAACAAGCCGAATGACGCGATCCGCGTATTCACGGACCTGACCCGCGACTATCCTGAACTGCCGGAGCCGTACAACAACCTTGCCGTGCTGCACGCCTCCCAGGGTGATTACGACAAGGCGCGCAGCTCGCTGGAAATGGCAATCCGCACGCATCCGAGCTACGCCACCGCGCATGAGAATCTGGGCGACATCTACGCCAAGATGGCGAGCCAGGCATATGACAAAGCGCTGCGGCTGGACAAGGGCAACCAGGCGGCGCAGACCAAGCTCAACCTGATCAAAGATCTGTTTACCACCGGCTCGCGTCCGCCCGTGGTGGCCATGGCCAAAGCGGAATCCGCGCCCAGACCAGCCGCGCCGGCGACCAAGACCATTGCGCAGCCCCCGGCACCCGCGCCGGCACCCGCCCCGGTGGCGGCGCCCAAGCCCGCGCCCGTCGTCGCCGTGAAGGAACCGGCCAAGGCAGAACCGCCAAAAGCACCGGCGGCGGAACCCGCCAAGGCCGCGCCCGCCGCGGACAACACCGACACGGTGCTCAAGGCGGTCGACGGCTGGGCCGCGGCCTGGTCGAACAACGATGTCGAGGGCTATCTCGCCCGCTACGCGAAGAATTTCAAGACGCCCGACGGGGAACCGCGCAAAGAGTGGGAGAAAGAACGCCGGGCGCGCGTCGCCAAACCGCGCAAGATCGAGGTGCGCATCGAGTCGCCGAAAGTCACCTTTCAGGATGCAGACCAGGCGACGGTGACGTTCCGTCAGCTGTATCGCTCCGATACGTTTCAGGCCAATGCCAGAAAGACGCTGGTCCTGATCCGGTCGGGTGATAAATGGCTGATCCAGCAGGAAACGATAGGCGGATGAAGCGGTCCCTGATCGGCTGCGCGCTGGCCACAGCCCTCATCGCCACGGCGCTGACGCCGTCGTCGACGACGCTCGCCCTGGGCAACCGCCCGCTGTCGTCCGTTGCCGGCAACCTGCTGGGCTCCGGCACCGCGGGCGGCGTGGCCGCACCGGAAGCATTGCTCGCGCAAACGCTGCTGGCGATTACCAGTTCGCAGTTCGATATCGCGCTCACCGAAATCAACAAGGTGCTGCAGCACTATCCGAATTTCCAGCTTGCGCACCTGATCAAGGGCGATCTGCTGATGGCACGCGTGCGCCCGATCAGCACCATCGGTGCCGCCGCGGATGCGCCGGCGGACCGCATTGCCGATCTGCGCGATGAGGCACGTGCACGGCTGGTGCGGCACGAGCAGGAGCGCCCGGGCACCCGCGTGCCGCGCTACCTGCTGGAACTGAACCCCGAACAGAAATACGCCTTTGTCGTCGACACCTCGAAATACACGCTCTATGTGTTCGAGAACGTCAACGGCACGCCCCGCTACGTCGCCGACTACTACACGACAATCGGACGCAACGGCATCGACAAGCTGCGCGAGGGCGACAAGAAGACGCCGCTGGGCGTGTATCACGTGACCCGGAAACTCGAGAAGGACCAGTTGAACAAGACCTACGGTACCCTGAGCGCACTGTACGGTGATGGCGCCTTTCCGATCAGCTATCCGAACGAATGGGACCGCCGCGAGGGCCGCAAAGGCCACGGCATCTGGCTGCACGGCGTGCCGTTCGACACCTACAGCCGGCCGCCCCGTGCGAGCGACGGCTGCGTGGCGCTGACCAACGAGGATTTGCAGGCGATCGCAACCCGCGTCCAGGTTGGCGTGACCCCGGTGATCATCACCTCCGGCATCGACTGGGTGGAACCGGAGGCCGCACGAGCCACGCGGGCTGCGCTGCATAAATCCGTGGATGCCTGGCGGCACGACTGGGAAAGCCGTGATACCGAGAAATACCTGCAGCACTATGCTGCGGGCTTCAGTTCCGGCAAGCAGGATCTGGCCGCGTGGGCAAAACAGAAACGCAGCGTCAACGCCAACAAGTCCTGGATCAAGGTCAAGGTCGACGCTGTCAGCATGTTCCTTTATCCGGGCAATGAAGATCTTGCCGTCGTCACCTTCGACCAGGACTACTCGAGCAGCAACATCAGCAACAAGATGCGCAAGCGCCAGTACTGGCAGCGCGAGGGTGGCCAGTGGCGCATCGTCCACGAAGGCGCGGCCTGAACGCCCGCCACCCGTCTCAGTTTTACCAACCCTTTGCTTAAATTGACAAATAAATGACACGCCTATTTGCCCTGCTGTTTGCATTGATGCTCGCACCTGCGGCCCTCGCGGCCAATCCCAAGGTGGAACTGAAAACCACGCTGGGCACCATCGTCATCGAGCTCTATCCCGAGAACGCGCCGAAAACCGTCGAGAACTTCGTGCAATACGTCAAGGACGGTTTTTACGACGGCACCATATTCCATCGCGTCATTCCAGGCTTCATGGCGCAGGGCGGCGGATTTACGCCGAACTTGCAGCAGAAACCGACCCGGGCTGCGATTCGCAATGAAGCGGGCAACGGCCTGCGCAATGCCACCGGCACAGTCGCCATGGCGCGCACCGCGGATCCGCATTCGGCTACCGCACAGTTTTTCATCAACGTCGCCGAAAACGATTTCCTCGATTTCAAGTCCGCCGACGACAAGGGCTACGGCTATACCGTGTTCGGCCGCGTTGCCGTCGGCATGGACGTCGTGCAGAAAATGATACAGGCGCCCACCGCGTCGGCGGGTCCGCACCAGAACGTGCCACGCCAGCCCATCGTCATCGAACGCGCGCGCCTGCTCGACGCCGCGGCAAAACCGCAAAAACCCAAGTAACCCGCACTACAAGGAAAGCACCATGATCAAGCTGCACACCAACCACGGCGTCATCTCCCTGGAACTCGACGCCGCCAAAGCACCCGACACGGTCGCCAATTTCATCCAGTACGTGAATGACGGCCACTACGCCAACACCATTTTTCACCGCGTCATCGACGGTTTCATGATCCAGGGCGGCGGCTTCGAGCCGGGAATGAAACAGAAACCGACACGCGAGCCGGTGCAGAACGAAGCCAACAACGGCCTCAAGAACGACATCTACACCATCGCCATGGCGCGCACGTCAGCGCCGCATTCGGCCAGTGCGCAGTTCTTCATCAACGTCGGCAACAATGATTTCCTCAATCACACGGCGCCGACACCGCAGGGCTGGGGCTACTGCGTGTTCGGCAAAGTCGTCGACGGCACCGACGTGGTCGACAAGATCCGCAAAGTCAAAACCGGCAGCAAGGGCATGCATCAGGACGTCCCGGCAGAAGACGTCATCATCAACAAAGCCGAAGTCGTCTGACGACGCGGGGCAGCACCGCCCCGCTGCGCATGCCCAGCCGCCGACCTCACAGTCTCTTTATCTCCGACCTGCATCTTGCGGCCGAGAGGCCGCAGATTACGACACAGTTTCTCGGTTTCACGACCGATATCGCCGTCGAGGCCGACGCGCTGTACATCCTCGGCGATCTGTTCGAATACTGGGTCGGCGACGACGACCGGGCTGATCCGCTGGACATGACCGTAAGCACTGCACTTGCCGCGCTGGTTGCACGCGGCGTGCCGGTATTCCTGATGCAGGGCAACCGCGACGTGCTGATGGGCCGTACATTCGCACAGCGCTGCGGCGCCGGCCTGCTCGACGATCCGGTGATGATCGACCTGCATGGCACGCCCACCCTGCTGACCCACGGCGACGCATTGTGTACTGACGATGCAGATTACCAGCGCTTCCGCGCCTATGCCCGCGATCCCGCCAACCAGGCCCGCTTCCTCGCCCAGTCGCTGACCGAACGGCACGAGCAGATGCGCGGCATGCGCGCGCAAAGCGTCGCCAGCAAGCAGCAGAAGTCGGAAACCATCATGGATGTCGCCCCGGCCGCAGTGGAAGAACTGCTGCGCCGGCACGCTTATCCGCGGCTGATCCATGGTCACACCCACCGGCCGGCCCGCCACACGCATGTGGTGGACGGCCACACCTGCGAGCGCTGGGTGCTGAACGACTGGTACGAGCGCGGCGGCTACCTGCGCGCAGACGCCGGGGGCTGCACCGCAGTGCTGCTGTAGGGTCCCGCAGTTCCCGCAGGATCAGGCCAGTGCCTGCCGGAAATCCCCGATCAGGTCATCCGCATCCTCGATCCCGATCGACAGGCGGATCAGTGAGTCCGCAATGCCCATCTCGGCCCGTCGCGCTGCCCCCATCTCCCAGTAGATCGTATGTGCGACCGGGATGGCGAGCGTGCGGTTGTCACCGAGGTGGCTGGATGAAATCACCAGCTTGAGCCGGTTGAGGAAATCAAAACAGTCGATGCCGTCTGCAAGCTCGATGCTCATCAGCGCGCCGTAACTCCGGAACAGCTCACTGGACAGGCGGTGCTGCGGATGGTCCTCGAGGCCCGGGTAATAGACCTTGGTGACCTTGGGATGCGCCGCCAGGAACCGGGCCAGCTGCAGCGTATTGGCAGACGCCCGCTCCATGCGCAAAGCCAGTGTCTCCGCCCCCATGGCCAGCCGGTGCGCAGACTCGGCAACCAGCGTCGCGCCGGCATCACGCAACCCTTTCTTGCGGATCTGCAGGATGCCCCAGTTGGACGGCTTGGCATTCTTGTAGTTGTCGTAGATGTTCGGGTATGACTCCCAGTCGTAGAGCCCGGTATCGGTCACCGCGCCACCCAGCGTATTGCCGTGGCCGCCGATGTACTTGGTCAATGAATTGACGACCAGGCTGGCACGCACCTGCTTCGGACGGAACAGGTACGGGGAGGTCAGGGTATTGTCGACCACGTAGATCAGCCCGCGCTGCGCGCACAGCTCACCGATGCGCGCCAGGTCGGCGACCTGGGTGCGCGGATTGGCAATGGTCTCGACGAATACCAGCCGCGTATTCGGTCGCAGCGCCTGCTCCACGTTCTCCACGCGGGTCGCGTCGACATAGCTGATGTCGCAGCCGAACTGCTGAAGGGTGCCGAACAGGCTGTTGGTGTTGCCGAACAGAAACGAACTCGATACCACGTGATCGCCGTCGCGCAACAGCGCAATGAAGATCCCCGCGATCGCCGCCATCCCGGTGGTGAAACACACGGTGGCGATGCCATCTTCCATCTTGCTGATCTTCGATTCCAGCGCCGCCGTCGTCGGATTGCCCTGCCGGCCGTAGGCGTAGCCGGCCAGCTCGCCCTTGAACACCCTGGCTAGATCGCGCGCATCCGGATAACCGAAGGCCACTGCCGTATGCATCGGCTTCAGCACGGAATTATGCTCAATCGGTGCTTCCAGATCAGAATGCAAAATGGTCGTGGTAAAGCCGTTTTTCATGATCGTGCTCCGTCAAATAAAAAACCCGGCCAGCTAGCGCGGACCGGGTTGTTCCGTCGCTTTAGCCGCATTTATTACGCGCCCGCAAGCTGTTCATCAAATCGGCGCAATGAGAAGATTAACGCACAGCCGCAGCAGCCGTCAAACCGGACGTGTTCCGGCGACCAGGTCTGCCATCGCCTGCACCTGCGGGTCCGCGCTTTCCATGTAACCCGCAAAAACGCCGGCGCGGTCCGCCTCCCGCCGGTTCTGGCTGACTTTCCATTTGCCTTCGAGCCGCACGATCGGCATTTCAATGCCGACAATGGCCTTGAGCATGCGATCAATGTATTCCGCCGGTGCGTCCTGGATGCCCCAGGGTTGCGGCAATGCCGCTTCCTGCTCTACGGTCAGCCGCGACACCAGATCGCGCACCCAGTCGCGGTCATCGTGCACCACCAGCGGCCCGTAGGCATGCACCACGGCATAATTCCAGGTCGGCACCACTTCACCGGTCTCGCGCTTGCTCGGGTACCAGGACGGCGTGACATAGGCCTGCGGCCCCTGAAATATGGCCAGCACTTCACGGTTCGCAGCCTCGCTGCCATTGCACTGGCGCCACAATGGGTTGGCGCGCGCGACATGGCCGCGCAGCGTGCCGTACGGCGCCGGCGACGGATCAATCAGCAGCGGCAGATGATTGGCCTCGATCGCACCATCGATACAGGTGACCAAAGATGCCAGGCGGTGCGAGCGCATCAGGGCATGCATCACGTCGATGCGTTCTTCCCGGAACGCCGCAACCTGATACATGGCCGGCGTTAACCCTAGTCGACGAGTTCCAGCGCGAGATCGAGCTGCGTGGCCGCAGTGGCAGCCTCCGCCCTCGCGCCATCGCGGCGCTGCGCCTCGACCCCGTCAAGATAGGCCTGGGTCACATCACCGGTGATGTACTGGCCGTTGAAACACGAAGCCTCGAAATTGGTGATCGCAGGATTGACGCTGTGCACCGCCTCGACCAGCGCATCCAGCTCCTGATAGATCAGCGCATCGCAGCCAATCTCGCGGGCGATCTCCTCGTCCGTACGCCCGCTCGCGATCAGTTCGTCGCGCGTGGGCATGTCGATGCCATACACGTTGGCATAGCGCACCGGTGGCGCCGCCGAAGCGAAATAGACCTTGCGCGCCCCCGCGTCCCGGGCCATTTGCACGATTTCCTGGCTCGTGGTGCCACGCACGATCGAGTCGTCGACCAGCATCACGTTCTTGCCACGAAACTCCATGCCAATCGCGTTCAGTTTCTGCCGCACTGATTTCCGCCGCACCGCCTGGCCGGGCATGATGAAGGTGCGCCCGATATAGCGGTTCTTAATGAACCCTTCGCGATATGAAAGATTCAACTGGTTCGACAATTGCATCGCTGCCGGGCGGCTCGAGTCCGGAATCGGAATCACCACGTCGATGTCCAGTGCGGGAAAATCCTTTTCTATCTTCTTGGCAAGGCTCTCGCCCATGCGCAGCCGGGTCTCGTACACCGAGATGCCGTCAATCACCGAGTCGGGGCGCGCCAGGTAGACAAATTCGAAGATGCACGGATTCAGCGAAGGATTGGCCGCACACTGCAGACTGTGGAAATTGCCGTCGAGATCGATGAATATCGCCTCGCCCGGCGCGACATCGCGCACCAGCCGGAAGCCCAGCCCGTCGAGCGCCACGCTCTCCGACGCCACCATGTACTCGTTGCCCTGCGGCGTTTCGGCCTTGCCGAAAACCAGCGGACGAATGCCAAACGGATCGCGAAACGCCAGCAGGCCGTAACCGGCGATCATTGCAACCACCGCATACGCACCACGACAGCGCCGGTGCACACCCGACACCGCGGCAAATATTGTTGCCGGATCCAGCTTGTAATTCGTGGCGTTGGCGGCGAGTTCGTGCGCCAGCACGTTGAGCAGAACCTCCGAATCGGATTCGGTGTTCACATGCCGCAGATCGAGCCGGAACAGGTCGTTCTTCAACTGCTCCGAGTTCGTCAGATTGCCGTTGTGCCCGAGCACGATACCGAACGGCGAATTGACATAAAACGGCTGCGATTCGGCAGCGGACCATGCCGATCCCGCGGTCGGGTAACGCGTGTGCCCGATGCCGGCATGCCCGACCAGGGCACGCATGTTGCGGGTGCGGAAGACATCGCGCACCATGCCGCCGCCCTTGTGCATGTGAAAACTGGCGCCGTCGGCCGTGACAATGCCGGCCGCGTCCTGTCCGCGATGCTGCAATACCAGCAGCCCGTCATAGAGCAGTTGATTGACCTGACCGCTGCCGACGACCCCGACTATTCCACACATGCTGTGTCCTCAAACATACTTGATATGCTGCCCGATGGCGGGCGGCAGCCAGTCTTTGATCACCGATGCCGCGCGCTCCAGCACCGGGCGCAGCGCCGCGTCGCGCCAAACCGGCTGCTGCGGCAGCGATGTCGCCCCCGCCAGCAGCACCAGAAACATCACCACCAGCAGGCCGCGTGCAAGTCCGAACAGCGCGCCCAGAATACGATCCTCTACACTTAACCCGGCGCTCTTGACCAGTTGCGACATCGCCATCGCCACCAGGCTCATCGCCAGCAGCACCAGAAAAAACACCGTTGCAAAACCGGCCAGCCAGCGCAATTCATCGCCCGGGATTTCCGCGGGCATCAGTGTCGCCAACTGCCCGCCAAACAGGGACGCGACGACGAACGCAATGGCCCAGGCGGCGAGCGCAAGCACCTCCCGCACGAGCCCGCGTATGACACTGAGCAGAACGGAGAATCCAATGATGGCAAGGACGACATAATCAAGCAGGGTCATGGGTCAGCGTGGGATCACCTTGCCATCGAGCTGCAGCGGCTGCAATTGCCCACGCGCCTTTTCAGCGGCTTCGCGACTCTCGTAGGGCCCGACCCGCACCCGCGTCACCGGGCCCTTGGCCGTCTGCACCACCTCGGTATAGGCCTTGAGTCCGGCGGCTGCGATTTTCTCCTGCAGGTCCTTGGCCTTGGCGGCATCGGACAATGCGACGACCTGGATGACAAAACCGCCCGCTGCCGGCGCGGCGGCCTTTTCCTTGGCGCTGTCTTTGCCTTTCGCCGCGCTCTCCGCTTTGCTTGCCGCTTTGACGGGAGCGCTCGGTTTGGACTCAACCTTGGGTTCCGCCTTGGCCACGGGTTTGGGCGCGGCCTTTGTTTCGGCAGGCGGTGGTGATGCAGGTGATGCGGGTTCCGGCGTCGCGGCGACCGCGGGTTGCTCGGGCTCCGCCGGCTTCAGCGGCGCCGGCTTCGCCGACAACACCGCTGCGTCAGGCGATGGAATCTGGATATTGATGTTCTGCGTGGCCGGCTTGGGTTCCGAATCGAGAATCATCGGCAGCACCACCGCCACGGCAGTCACGAGCACGATGGCACCGACCAGGCGGCGACGCGCACGTTTCTTCAGCTGGAGTTCTTCGTCGCTAACGTTTCTCGCCATGCCTGATACGCCGTAAACGAAGTAACCTATTGATTTTAAACAATTTTTACTGTGCCCTTCGCGCTTGAATCGCGGTCATCGCCGCGGACACGGTAAGGAAAGATCCGAAGGCCAAAATTCTATCACTATCTCCCGCCATCTGATACGCGGCTGCGCAGGCAGCGGCAATATTTGCGCAAGCCGTTACATCAGTCTCGACCCCGGCCCGGCGCAGGTTTTCCTCCAGCACCGCGACGGGCAGCGCACGCGGGCCTTCCAGCGGCGCGACCAGCCAGTGGTCAACATGACCGCGCAATGCACGCACGACGCCGGCGACGTCCTTGTCCTGCAACATGGAAAAAACCGCGTAGGTACGACGATAGCCGGTCATCTGCGCGAGATTGTCCGCCAGCGCCAGCGCCGCGTGCGGATTGTGGGCGACGTCCAGGATAACCGCGGGACGGCCCGGCAACACCTGGAAGCGCCCGGGATTTTCCACATGCACCAGCCCCGCGCGAATGTCGCCTGCCGTCACCGGCAACCGGTCGCGCAGCGCATCCAGCGCAGCAATACAGGCGCTCGCGTTGGCGAACTGGAACCGACCGTGCAACGCCGGCGGCGGCAGACCGTGGCGATCGCCGCCCGGCCCGCGATAGCGCCATTGCCGGGCCTCTACGGTGGCAGCGAAATCCCGCCCGATCAGCAGCAGGTCGGCACCGATATCCCGGGCATGCGACATCACAGTCGCTGGTGGATCGGCGTCCGCGCAAATCGCCGTCTTGCCGGCACGGAAAATATGTGCCTTCTCGGCACCGATGGCTTCGCGCGTGTCGCCCAGATACTCCATGTGGTCCATCGCCACGCTCATCAGCAACGCAACGTCGGCATCAAAGGCGTTGACCGCATCGAGACGCCCGCCCAGTCCGACTTCAAGGATTGCAACATCAACCTTGCTTTCACAGAACAGCCACACCGCGGCCAGCGTGCCGAACTCAAAATAAGTCAGCGGCACGGCACACGCCGCACGCGCCTGCTCCACCGCGGCAAAGGCACGCACGAGGTCGCCGTCGTCCGCGTCGCGGCCGTTGATGCGCACGCGTTCGTTGTAACGCAACAGGTGCGGCGAGGTATAGGTTGCAGTTCGGTAGCCGGCGTGTTCCAGAATGGCTTCGAGCAGCATGCAGGCCGAACCCTTGCCATTGGTGCCGCCAACGGTAATCACCGGAAATTCCGGCTTGAGCGCCAGCGCGTCGCGCACGACATTGACGCGATCCAGTCCCATGGCGATGGCCTGCGGATGCTGGCGCTCGATGTAATCCAGCCACTCGGCGAGGGTCGACGGCATCAGGGCAGTGACGGGCGGATGGCGGGGGCCACCCGCATGATGATCAAGGCTGAATCGGGTTGCGGGAAGGCGATCAGTCCGGCGCCGGCTGCTTCAGCAGCAAGGCCAGCAGCCGAGCCAGCGTGTCGCGCATCTGACGGCGGTCGACGATCATGTCGATCGCGCCTTTCTGCATCAGGAATTCCGATCTCTGGAACCCCTCGGGCAGGGTTTCCCGCACCGTCTGCTCGATCACACGCGGTCCGGCGAAACCGATCAGTGCATTCGGTTCGGCAATGACGACGTCGCCAATCATCGCAAAACTGGCGGACACCCCGCCCATGGTCGGATCGGTCAAAACGGAAATGAAAGGCAAGCGTTCGTCAGCCAGACGCGTCAGCGCCGCACAGGTCTTGGCCATCTGCATCAACGACAGCAGACCCTCCTGCATGCGCGCGCCGCCGGTCGCGGTGAAACAGATGAACGGCAGGCGCTGTTCGAGACAGACCTTCACACCGCGCACGAAACGCTCGCCGACCACCGACCCCATGGAGCCGCCGAGAAATCCGAATTCGAATGCCGCCGCGACCGCGGGTATTTCCTTGATCGCCCCCTGCATCACGATCAGCGCATCTTCCTCGCCGGTTTCGGCGCGCGCTTCGGCCAGGCGGTCGGTGTAACGCTTGCTGTCGCGGAATTTGAGGCTGTCCACGGGCATTACTTCAACACCGATCTCGTAACGCCCCTCCATGTCCAGCAGCCAGTCCAGGCGTTCACGCGCCGAGATGCGATTGTGATGATTGCATTTCGGACAGACGCAGAGGTTCTTTTCAAGATCAGTGCGATACAGCACCGCCTCGCAGGAATCGCACTTGCTC
>JBFKCU010000037.1:0-12065 GCA_041620115.1 Burkholderiales bacterium
GCATGGTCATGCGCTGCGGAAACTCTTTCCGGTTCTCAGTGGAAAAACTCTGGCGGATGCCCCGATAACGGATGTTGAGCGTGGCTCGAGTAACCGACGAGTCCCGAAAACTGACCGTCGTCGAGCCACACCAAGGCAGAAATTCGGGATATTGCTCGACCGCATCGACCAGTTCGAACATCTGCTCTGCGCGATAGTGCACCAGCGCCGACCGGGATACGCTGGCCATCAGAAAGCCGGGCGCGGAGTTGCCCCCGCCCCGGTTAGAATAGGGCTTACCAATATTTGACAGCGCAATGAGTATCGTTCAGAACAAAAAAGCATTTCACGATTATTTTATCGAACAGCGTCTCGAGGCCGGCATTGCCCTCGAGGGCTGGGAGGTAAAAGCGATCCGCGCCGGGCGCGCCCAGTTAAAAGAAGCCTATGTCATTGTCAGCAAAGGTGAACTTTACCTGCTTGGCTGCCACATTACGCCCCTTCCCACGGCGTCAACGCATATTCACCCCGATCCGACCCGTACGCGCAAGCTGCTGCTGCATGCTGAAGAAATAAGCCGCCTCATCGGCAGCGTCGAGCGTGCCGGTTATACCCTGGTACCGCTGGATCTGCATTACGTTCGGGGCAGGGTCAAGCTCGAGATCGGGCTCGCCAAAGGCAAGAAACAGCACGACAAGCGCGCCACCGAGAAAGACCGGGAGTGGCAGCGCGAGCAGCAGCGGGTACTGCGCGCGAGGACCTAGGGCGCGGCGGGGGCCGATACGACCACCGGTATCTGCTGCGGCAACCGTCAAAAACGGAAACAGATCTGGAAAATGGGGTGGCTGATGGGACTCGAACCCACGACAACCGGAATCACAATCCGGGACTCTACCAGCTGAGCTACAGCCACCGCTGAAACGATTTCCGGCTACGCTGTTTTGTGGCGCGCCCGGCGGGACTCGAACCCACAACCCCCGGCTTAGAAGGCCGGTGCTCTATCCGGTTGAGCTACGGGCACAAATGGGCCGGCTTGTCGGGATTTACCCGCCGAGACCGAAGGCGCGTAATATACGCCAGCCTCGGCGCAAGCGTCAATTCCAACGCCACAGGGATTGCTTGCGACGGGTATCGAATTCTGCTATTAAAGCTCTTTTTTTACGCACATAAAGCCCTCATGTCCACCGAAATACTCAAGAACTACCCCGCCTACAAGCCCAAGGGCAAAGAGGAATACATGAATGCGCGGCAGCTGACTCATTTCCGCAAAATGCTGGAGGAAATGAAACGGGAACTGTCCCAGGACATCGACCGCACCGTGCACACGATGCAGGATGAAGCAACCATTTTTGCCGATCCCAACGACCGCGCCAGTCAGGAATCCGACATGTCGCTGGAATTACGCAACCGTGACCGCGAACGCAAGTTGATCAAGAAAATCGACGAGACTATCGCACGCATCGTCGCCAAAGACTACGGCTATTGCGATTCCTGCGGTGTGGAAATCGGCCTCAAGCGTCTCGAAGCGCGCCCGACAGCCACGCTGTGCATCGATTGCAAGACCCTCGACGAAGTGCGTGAGCGGCAGATGGCCAAGTAAACTGCAGCACCCCGCACAAAACAAAGGGGGCCTGCGCGGCCCCCTTTGTCATGCTGCGACGCCGGCAGCCGCCGGCGTAAATGCTCAGTTACTCAACCTGCGCAGTTTGCGTTTCTGCAGTCGCGGCCACCGCTTTCATTGACAGGCGCAGGCGTCCCTTTTCGTCCGCCTCCAGGACCTTGACGCGCACGGCCTGACCTTCCTTCAGATGGTCGGCAACGCTGTTCACGCGCTCGTTGGCGATCTGGGAAATATGCAGCAGTCCATCGCGTCCCGGCAGCACGCTGACAATCGCACCGAAATCCAGCAGCTTCAGCACAGTGCCTTCGTAAATGCGGCCTACTTCGACGTCCGCGGTCAGCTCTTCGATACGCTTGCGCGCATTCTCGCCGCCTTCGGACGACACGCAGGCGATCACGACGGTACCGTCATCCTGGATGTCGATCGTGGTTCCGGTCTCCTCGGTAATCGCTCGAATGACTGCCCCGCCCTTGCCGATGACATCACGAATTTTCTCCGGCTTGATTTTCATCGTGATCATGCGCGGCGCCCATGCCGACAGATCGGTGCGCGGCGTATCGATGGCAGTGCGCATTTTCTCGAGGATATGCAGCCGGCCTTCGCGGGCCTGGCTCAATGCCGCATGCATGATTTCCTTGGTAATGCCGGTAATCTTGATATCCATCTGCAGCGCGGTGACACCGTTTTCGGTACCGGCGACCTTGAAATCCATGTCGCCGAGGTGATCTTCGTCGCCCAGGATGTCCGAGAGCACCGCAAACCGGTTGCCTTCCTTGATAAGACCCATGGCAATTCCGGCAACATGCGCCTTCAGCGGCACACCGGCATCCATCAGCGACAGGCAGCCGCCGCAGACCGATGCCATCGAGCTGGAGCCGTTGGACTCGGTGATCTCCGATACCACGCGGATCGAATAGGCAAACTCCTCGGCCGACGGCAGCACCGCCATCAGTGCGCGCTTGGCGAGGCGGCCATGGCCAATTTCACGCCGCTTCGGCGTGCCCACGCGTCCGGTTTCACCGGTCGAATACGGCGGAAAGTTGTAATGCAGCATGAAACGGTCACGGAAAGTACCCTGCAGAGCGTCGACGATCTGCTCGTCGCGCGAAGTGCCCAGCGTCGCCACCACGATCGCCTGGGTTTCGCCGCGCGTGAACAGCGCCGAACCATGTGTCCGCGGCAACATGCCGGTGCGGATGGTGATCGGCCGCACGGTTCGGGTGTCGCGGCCGTCGATCCGTGGCTCACCGTCGAGAATCTGGTTGCGAACAATTTTTGCTTCGAGATTGCCCAGCTCGTTTTTTACGCTGTTGATCAGATCTGGCGATGCATCGGCCGGCAGCAGTTCCGCCACCACCTTGGCGCTGATTTCCTTGACGCGCACCGTGCGCGCCTGCTTCTGCTTAATCTGATAGGCCTGGCGCAGTTCGGATTCCGCGATTTGCGCCATACGCGCCACGAGTTGCTCGTCCTTTTGCGGCGGGGCCCAGTTCCACTCGGGCACGCCGATCTCGTCGACCATTTCATTAATTGCGTTAATGACCGTCTGCATTTGTTCGTGGCCGAACACGACGGCACCCAGCATGACGTCCTCAGGCAGTTGCTGTGCCTCCGACTCCACCATCAATACCGCCTGCTGCGTACCGGCAACCACCAGATCAAGCTGCGAGGTTTTCAGCTCGGTCGCAGTCGGATTGAGTATGTACTGGCCGTCGCTGTAACCCACACGCGCCGCACCGATCGGCCCGCCGAACGGCATGCCGGAGAGCGCCAAGGCAGCAGAGGCGCCGACCATCGCGGGAATATCCGCATCAATCTCGTTGTTCGAGGACATCACCGTCGCGACAATCTGCACCTCGTTGTAATATCCCTCGGGGAACAACGGGCGGATCGGACGATCGATCAGGCGGCAGGTCAGAATCTCCTTCTCTGACGGCCGTCCTTCACGCCGGAAAAATCCACCCGGGATCTTGCCTGCGGCGTAAGTGCGTTCCTGGTAATCAACCGTCAGCGGGAAGAAATCCTGACCCGGCTTGGCGTTGCGCGCACCCACCACGGTCACCAGAACCACGGTCTCTTCCATAGTCACGACTACCGCGCCGGAGGCCTGGCGCGCAATTTCACCCGTCTCCAGCGTCAGCTGGTGGCGGCCCCACATCAATGATTTTTTTACCGGATTCAAAATGGTTTTCCTTTTCTCAAAAACAAAAAAGACCGCACACGCGGTCTTCCGGAGGATTAATGGCGACTAGACGCCGGCGCCCCCCAGCGCCGGTTCCCGATCAATGTGCCGTGCAGACTGATCATTAAAGCGGGTATTGCTTACCTGCATTGCGCCAACTTACTTGCGCAGGCCAAGACGTTCGATCAATGCCTTGTACTGCTCTGCCTTGGTTCTTTTCAGATAGTCGAGCAACTTGCGGCGCGTACTCACCATGCGCAGCAAGCCGCGGCGGGAATGATGATCCTTCGCGTGCGACTTGAAATGCTCGGTCAAATCGGTAATGCGTGCGGTCAGCAGTGCAACCTGCACTTCGGGCGAGCCGGTGTCGCCCTTGGCGCGCTGAAAATCCTGCAATACCTGTGCCTTCTGGGCAGTGGTTACAGCCATGTTCTATCTCCAACGGAAAATCGGGCTATTTTACCCTGTTACGGCCGGATTACTCAAGCTATCCGGGGCAAGCACCGCTGAATCCGGCGCTTGAGTCAGCAGTCGCCGGGCGCGCAGCACGCCCCCTGCCACTTCACCGACGCCGATAAACGACTCTGCGGCGCCATACAGCCGATACAGGCCCGGCTTCGCCTCCGGCAGCACCACCGCCTGCCCGACGAGAATGCGACGCTGCACGGTGTCATTCAGGCTCAAGCGGGGCAAGCCTGCTGCAAATGCGTCCGGTAGCAGCAACTGCGCCATGCGCCGCGGCATATCCATAGCGTCGAGTTCGTCAATCGAGAGTGCGCTGCCGAGTTCGAAGTCTCCGGCCATCTCGCGGGTCAGCGCGGCGAGATGGGCGCCACAGCCGAGCGCCGCACCTATGTCTTCGGCCAGCACGCGAATATAAGTGCCTTTACTGCATGCCACGCGTATTTTCAGCAATTCTCCTGAAAAATCAACAAGTTGCATAGAATGTATGCGGATTTCCCGGGACTTGCGCTCGACCACCAAGCCGGCGCGCGCGTAGGCATACAGCGGCTTGCCATCAAGTTTTACCGCTGAATGCATGGGCGGCGTCTGCACTTGAGGCCCGACGCAACGCTGTAGAATGGCGTCCACCGTCTCCACTGCCACGGCAACCGGACGTTGCTCGCGAATGTCGCCTTCCGCGTCCCCGGTATCGGTGGTTACACCCAGTCTCAGGGTTGCCAGATAACGTTTGTCCGAATCAAGCAGAAATTGCGAGAACTTGGTGGCTTCCCCCAATCCGATCGGCAGCAGGCCATCGGCCATGGGATCCAGTGTGCCCGTGTGTCCGGCCTTGCGCGCCGCAAACAGACGCTTGACCCGTGCTACGGCTTGCTGGGAGCTGAGCCCGCGCGGTTTGCACAGCAGCAGCACCCCATCGACATCATTGCGTGCCTGCCGCTCCGCTGTCACGGCCGTTTCTTGTCGCCCGGAGAAGCCGAAACAGCCTCGTCAATCAGCTTTGAGAGGCGCACGCCGCGCTCGACAGACACATCGTAATCGAAACGCAACTGCGGAACCGTGCGCAATTTGAGCCGTTGTGCCAGTTCGCTGCGCAGAAACCCAGCGGCATGGCTCAATGCCCGGCTTGCCGCCTCCTGCTGCACCGGTTCGCCGAGGACGGTAAAAAACACCTTCGCGTGCTCGTTATCCCGTGTCACCTCGACACCGGTAATGGTGACCAGGCCCACGCGGGGATCCTTGATCTCCATTCTGATGATCTCGGAAAGCTCACGCTGGATCTGGTCGGCAATGCGCCGGGCACGGGGAAAATCTTTAGGCATACGGCACCAGTTTAGTCCGCAGGAGACTGCCTGAACTGCAGCCCCTGCATATCATCAACAACCATCCCGGATGCGTTACAGCGTCCGTGCGACCTCGACAACCTCAAAGGCTTCCAGCTGATCGCCTTCCTTGATGTCGTTGAAGTTTTTCAATGAAAGACCGCATTCGAACCCGGCCTTGACTTCGCGCACATCGTCTTTGAACCGTTTGAGCGAGTCGAGTTCGCCTTCATGAATGACCACGTTGTCGCGAAGCACGCGCACCTTGGATCCGCGGCGCACCATGCCTTCAAGCACGTAACAACCGGCTACCGCACCGACCTTGGAGATGCGGAACACCTGGCGTATCTCGACCAGACCGACTGCATTCTCCTTGCGCTCGGGCGACAACATGCCGGTAAGTGCCGCCTTGATTTCATCAACGGCATCGTAAATAACGTTGTAGTAACGGATATCAACACCATTGCCTTCGGCCAGCTTGCGCGCAGCGGCATCAGCGCGCGCATTGAATCCGATGATTACGGCTTTCGACGCAATTGCCAGGTTGATGTCCGATTCAGTGATGCCACCGACCGCAGAATGCACGATATTGACCTTTACTTCCTCGGTGGACAGCTTATCGAGCGCGTGCACCAGGCCTTCATACGAACCCTGTACATCAGCCTTGATGATCAGCGACAGCGTCTTGACGCCGCCTTCGCCCATCTGGTCAAAAATATTCTCCAGCTTGGCCGCCTGCTGCTTGGCCAGTTTGACGTCACGGAACTTGCCCTGCCTGAACAACGCGATTTCGCGCGCTTTGCGCTCGTCGCCAAGCACCATGACTTCGGCGCCGGCCGCCGGCACGTCAGACAGTCCGAGGACCTCGACCGGAATGGACGGACCTGCTGAATCGATCGTCTTGCCGGCCTCATCCAGCAGTGCGCGCACCCGGCCGAACACGGTACCCGCAAGAACGATGTCGCCTTTTTTCAGGGTGCCCGACTGAACAAGCACCGTTGCAACAGGACCGCGGCCCTTGTCGAGTCTGGATTCCACGACGATGCCTTTGGCCGGCGCATCGCGGGGTGCCTTGAGCTCCAGCACCTCGGCCTGCAGCAGCACCCGTTCCAGCAGACTGTCGATACCTTGGCCCGTCTTGGCCGATACTTCAACGAACATCGTATCGCCGCCCCAGTCCTCGGGAACCACTTCGCGCGAGGCCAAATCCTGCTTCACGCGCTCGACATTGGCCTCCGGTTTATCGATCTTGTTCAATGCCACGACCAGCGGCACGTTGCCGGCTTTGGCATGATGGATTGCTTCCGCGGTTTGCGGCATAACACCGTCGTCGGCGGCAACCACGAGAATGACCAGATCGGTGACCTTCGCGCCGCGTGCGCGCATGGCGGTGAAAGCTTCGTGTCCCGGCGTATCCAGAAACGTAATCATGCCGCGCGGCGTCTCGACGTGATAAGCGCCTATGTGCTGGGTGATACCACCTGCCTCGCCGCTGGCCACCCGGGTGCGACGGATGTGATCAAGCAGCGACGTCTTGCCATGGTCAACGTGGCCCATCACCGTGACAACCGGGGCGCGGGGTTCCGCCTCGACCTCTGCATGGCCTTCGGTCGGTTCGACGAGGAACGCATCGGGTTCATCAAGTTTCGCCCGCTTGGCGACGTGCCCCATCTCTTCGACGAGAATGATCGCGGTATCCTGATCAAGCACCTGGTTGATGGTCGCCATCGAACCGAGCTTCATCAGTACCTTTATGACCTCGGCTGCCTTCACTGACATCTTGTGTGCCAGGTCGGCCACGGTAATGGTTTCAGGTATCAGCACCTCACGGACCAGCGGCTCGGTTGGTGCCGTAAACCCATGCTGCTGATCGTCATCCTGCTTGTGGCTCGTGCGATGTACCTTGCGCTCGCGCCAGCCGAGGCCACCCGTCGCGTCACCACGCGTTTTGATGGCACGCCGCCGCGCGGTCGGATCCTGCCAAACCACCTGTTTGGCGGGCTTCTTGGCCGCTTTCTTGGGCTTGGTGGCGGTATCGCCTGCGGGAACTGCCGGTTTGTGTATGGTTCCTTCGACCACCGCCTGCTCCGCCGCTGCGGCGCCTGCAGCCGGCACCGCGGCTTCTGCAGCTTTGGCGGTCGCGCTGGCGGCTTCCGCTGCCGCTTCCGCCGCAACCTGAACCTTCTTGCGACGCTCCTGTTTTTTGGCATGATCGTCGGCCTGGCGCGCAGCGAGTTCGGCCTGTTTCTTCGATTCCGCCTCTCGCGCGGCAACTTCCGCCGCGTCAATCAGCGGCTTGGGCGGCTCTTCGACTTTTTCCGGCTCCGGCGCCTCGCGCTTGACGAGCACCCGCTTCTTGCGCACCTCGACCTGGATCGTGCGTGCCTTGCCGGTAGTGGCGTCGGCTTTCTTGATCTCGGTAGTCTGCCGGCGTGTGAGCGTAATTTTCTGCTTTGCTTCCTTGGCACCGTGCGCTTCGCGCAAGTGATCCAGCAGCTGCGTCTTATCCTTCTCGGTGAGGCCGGTTTCCCCGGTCAGCGATTTCTTGACGCCGGACGCCCGCAACTGCTCAATCAGCAGTTCCGGCTCCACGCCCAATTCCTTGGCAAACTCTTTGACTTTGATCTGGGCCATTGATGGTTACTTTTTTACGATTTCAAGCATTGGATTCAGCAAACCACGGTGCACGCGCGGCCATGATCAGCACTTTTGCGCGCTCGGCGTCGATTCCGGTCAATTCCACAAGATCATCTGTCGCGTAATCCGCGAGATCTTCCTGAGTGGCGATGCCCTTCGATGCCAGCAACCGCGCGGTGTCATTGTCCATGCTCTCGACCTTCAGCAGGTCTTCGATGTCATGTTCAACCTTTTCTTCGGTTGCGATTGCCTGGGTCAGCAGGGCATTGCGCGCACGACTGCGCAATTCATTCACCGTGGCTTCATCAAAAGCCTCGATTTCCAGCATTTCATTAAGCGGCACGTAGGCCACTTCCTCCAGCGTCGAAAACCCTTCCTGCACGAGGATTTCCGCAACCTCCTCGTCCACATCCAGCTTTTCGATGAACTCCGCACGCGTTTGCGACGTTTCCTCTTCGCTTTTCTTCTGCGCATCGACCTCGGTCATCAGGTTGAGCTCCCACCCGGTGAGTTCGCTCGCCAGCCGGACATTCTGCCCGTTGCGGCCGATGGCCTGCGCCAGATTCTCTTCGTCGACGACGATGTCCATGCTGTGCTTCTCTTCATCGACAACGATGCTGCTGACTTCCGCCGGCGCCAGGGCATTGATGACGAATTGCGCGGGATCAGAATTCCACAGCACGATGTCGACACGTTCCTGCGCAAGCTCGGCGGTCACCGCCTGCACGCGCGAACCGCGCATGCCCACGCAAGTGCCGATCGGATCAATACGCGCATCCTTTGAATGCACCGCAATCTTCGCGCGCGAACCGGGGTCGCGTGCAGCGCCCTTGATTTCCAGCAGCCCTTCTTCGATTTCGGGCACTTCAAGCTCGAACAACCTGGCGATGAATTCCGGCGCCGTCCTCGACAGGATCAGGTGCGGACCGCGCGCCTGCCGGTCCACTTTCCACACGTAAGCGCGCACACGATCACCCAGCCGCAGGTTTTCCTTGGGAATCATCTGATCCCGCGGCAACATGGTCTCAAGACGACCTGATTCGACGATGGCGTTGCCGCGCTCCATCCGCTTGATGACGCCGGTGACCAGGTGTTCCTTGCGCGCGAGAAATTCATTGAGTATCTGCTCGCGCTCCGCATCACGGATTTTTTGCACGATGACCTGCTTGGCAGTTTGCGCACCAATGCGCCCGACTTCCATGCCTTCGAGGGGCTCCTCGATGAAATCGCCGATCTGCGCTTCCGGATCATCTTCCTGCGCCTCATGCAGCTTGTATTGGCGCGACGGCACCTCGATCTCTTCGTTCTTCACCACTTCCCAGCGGCGAAAGAAAGAGAACTCTCCGGTTACGCGATCGACCGAGGCGCGAACATCGACGTCCTCGGTAAATTTTTTCTTGGCCGCCGAAGCCAGGGCGAGTTCGAGCGCGCCGAACACAATTTCCTTGTCGACGTTCTTTTCGCGCGCCAGCGCATCAATCAACAACAGTATTTCACGGCCCATTTCCGTCTCCCGCTCAAAGCGCCGGCATCAGCCGCGCCTTATCCACATTGCCCAAGTCAAGCGACAGCACCCGCCCGTCGACTTCCAGACCGACTTTACCCGCTTCAGTTTCACGCAATACGCCGACAAAATTGCGCTGCCCGTCCAGCGGAACGCGCAGTTTGAGCCGGGCTTTCTGCCCCGCAAACCGCGCAAAATCCCGCTCCGTACGCAATGGCCGGTCCAACCCTGGCGAAGACACCTCCAGCCGGTCATAACCCACGTTTTCAACCGCAAACAGCCGGCTCAGATGATTGCTCACGAGTGCGCAATCATCGACCGTAATGCCACCGGGTTTGTCTATAAACACACGCAACAATGCGCCCTTGGCGGAACGTTCGAGTTCCACCAACTCGTAACCGAGTCCGGACAGCGTGTTGTCGAGCAAACCCTGCAAATCCATATCAAATCGGCGCCACAAACAAAAAATGGGCGATCCGCCCATCCATCATGTGCCCGGCGCACCGCCCAAGCATGTTCTACAGAACTATGAAGTATAACAAAAAATCGGGTTTAGTCCAATAATCGACCGTTCCCGGCGACCGGCAGCCGCCCAAGGAAATATCAAAAAAAATCAATCAGTTATTTAATCAAAAGGCCATCCGCAAATTGCCTGCAAAACAGCATCGCTTGCGGGAACACAATAACTGTATATAATTACAGTCATGGATGATAAAAATCACAAACCCCTGACGCCACGTCAGAACGAAATTCTGCACCTGATTGAAACCCACGTGGAGGAATCCGGATTCCCGCCCACGCGCGCCGAAATCTGCACGGCCATGGGATTCAGCTCACCCAATTCCGCAGAAACACACCTGCGTGCGCTGGAACGCAAGGGTGTCATCGAAATGACCTCCGGTGCTTCCCGCGGCATCCGCCTGAAACAGCAGGCCAGCCTGCCCGTTATCGGGCGCGTTGCCGCCGGCAGCCCCATGCTGGCCGAGCCTAATGTCGAACAACGTTATCGCATCGATCCCGCACTGTTCGAGCCCGCCGCAGACTATCTGCTGCGCGTCCGCGGCATGAGCATGCGCGATGCCGGCATACTCGAAGGTGATCTGCTGGCCGTCCACCGCACAACGAATTTCAAATCCGGGCAGATTGTCGTCGCCCGCCTGCACGACGAAGTCACCGTTAAACGCATACACCGCAACCGCAACACGGTTGAACTGCTTGCAGAAAATCCCGATTTCAAGCCCATCATCGTCGATCTCAAGCGCGAGCCGCTGGAAATCGAAGGTATTGCGGTCGGCGTCATCCGCAACGGCAAATGGGCGTAAATCCATGCCCGCAACCGCAACAGCCCTGGATGCCGTCCTCAATACCCCCAATGTCTGGCGTGGCCAGAACTGCGCACCGGTTGCGACACCCAGCCTGGCCACCGGCTACGCCGAACTCGACCAGCTCTTGCCGGGTGGTGGCTGGCCCGTCGGAGCACTGACCGAAATTTATGCGGAACGCCCCGGCATCGGTGAATTGCAGTTACTGATGCCAGCGGCCGCGCGCCTGACCCAGGATGCGCTCTGGCTTGCCATGATCGGCCCACCCTACGTGCCTTATGCGCCGGCACTCGCCGCTCGCGGCGTACACCTGCAATATCTGCTGATGCTGCGCTCACAGTCCCCCGATGAGCAGGCATGGGCCTGCGAACAATTGCTGATTTCCGGGAACTGCGGTGCCGTGTTGATATGGCTGGATCATTTGCAGGAACGCACTTTGCGACGCCTGCAGCATGCCGCGGAACGCAGCGGCAGCATCGCCGTACTGTATCGTTCGCGACGCGCCCAGCCGTTTTCCGCGGCCGCGCTGCGGCTGCATGTGGGCAGAAGCGACGGCCGTACCGTCATCAATGTATTGAAACGTCGCGGCGGCGGCACAGCCTCACCGGTCAAACTGGATCTGCATGGATCACTGATCCGGCGAACGGCGGCGGCGCCGCTGCCCCGTGCCCCGGCGGAAACACCCTGCGCTCAGTCCGCTCACTGAACGAAATGCCGGGTTGCAATTCCCGCCCGTGTCATGTTGTGGCTAGCCGCACGCCTGCCGTCTCTCATGCTGGAGGTTCACACCCGTGGCGCCGTCGCAGTTGCGCCACTGGCGATTGCTGAAAACCCGGCTGCCGGAACACGACTGCTGCTTTGCAATGCGGCGGCACACGCAAACGGCGTCCGGCCCGGCATGACGGCAGCATCGGCATTGTCGCTGTGCGCAAAACTCGAAATCATCAATCGCGATCCTGTTGCCGAGCGCAAGGCGCTCCAGCGGGCGGCTGCCTGGGCCTGCCAGTTCACGGCGCAAGTCAGCATCGCCGGAGAA
>JBFKCU010000038.1:0-11872 GCA_041620115.1 Burkholderiales bacterium
CACATCTTCGGCGTGCAGCGCACCCTCCCGGTAATCAAAAAAGCTCATGGTTTTGCGGGCTGATCTGCACTGGGCGCGGTTGCGGGCGCGGGCGCCGGACTGGGTGCTGATTTTTCGCGCGCAGGCTTCTGTCCCGGCAGGTACAGCGGGCCTTTGTAGCCGCAGCCGGAAAAAATCATCATCAGGGCAAGAAGAAACAGCGTCGGACGCACGGGATACTCGGCGCG
This sequence comes from Burkholderiales bacterium, assembly GCA_041620115.1. Classification (GTDB taxonomy): domain Bacteria; phylum Pseudomonadota; class Gammaproteobacteria; order Burkholderiales; family SG8-41. Next base: position 228 of record JBFKCU010000038.1, read on the forward strand.
GAAAGTGGCGCAAAGTGTAGCACAGCCACCGGCGTGCTTATGCGTTCACAACCAGAGGTAACGCCAGGCTTCACGCCGCAGCGCGGCACGCCGTTGTGCATAATCAGCGACCAGCGCTGCGACGGTCTGCCAGAATGCCGGCGAATGGTTCATGTGACGCAAATGCGCGACTTCATGCGCGGCAACATAGTCGATCCACGCCACGGGCGTTTGCACCAGGCGCCAGTTCATGCTGATGCGACCGCTGGCGTGGCAGCTGCCCCAGCGTGTGCGCGCATTCGACAGCCGCACCAGCGGTGCCGCAAGGCCAAGGCGAGCGCTGAATTCCTGGCAGCGGCCGGTGTACAGGGCCAGCGCCTGCCGTTTCAACCAGTCGCGGACGTTCGCCACAATCCTTTCAGGAGCGAGGTCGGGCGGACCATAGAACAGCCGGTCGGCCTCCAGGTGCGGCGTATGCGTCGCGTGACACGCCGTCAGCGTCACCGGAGCACCGTAGAGCATGATCTGTTCACCGGAACGCCACTGGCGCGGCGGTGGCTGTTGCTGTCGCCAATCGCTGACTTTGCGTACGACCCAGGCCGCGTGTTCGTACAGCATGGCGTCAATGGCCTGCTGGGGCGCCTTCAACGGCGCTGCGACACGCAGTCCGCGTTCATCGATCAGCAGCGAAATGGTGCGTCGCCGCCGGGTACGCTGCAAGGTATAGGCAATGGGTTGACCATCGAGCGCGATGAACCGCCTGTTCGCGCAGGGCGGGGCAACCAGCGGCAGTTCGGTTTGCCGGGAGAATGGATCGGTCATTGACTGCAGGATATGCCGGGAAGTCAGCGGCGGGCGAGGCGCGACATCTCGTCTTCGATCCAGTGCTCCACCCGACCGACGAGGGTTTCGGCGTCGTGGCCTTCCGGCTGGATCGGTGCGCCGATGCTGACGGTGATCAGTCCCGGGTATTTCATGAATGCATTGCGGCCCCACAGCGAGCCGGCGTTATGGGCGACCGGCAGTACCGGCGTGCCGGTCTGCACGGCCAGTCGTGCACCACCGGGGCGGTACTTGCCGCGCTGGCCCGGCGCAATGCGCGTGCCCTCCGGGAAAATGACGATGCAGAATCCCGCGTCCAGCCGTTGCTGCCCCTGTTCGATCAGTTGCTGCAGGGCTTCGCGCCGCGAGCTGCGGTCGATGGCGATCGGCGAGAGCATGGCCAGACCCCAGCCGAAGAACGGTACCCGCAGCAACTCACGTTTGAGCACCCACACCTGCGGCGGGAAAATCAGCTGGAAAGCGAGCGTTTCCCAGGCAGACTGATGTTTGGCCAGGATGATGCAGGGTTTCTGCGGGATGTGTTCACTTCCGATGACGCGATAGCGAATGCCGCAGATGACGCGTGCCGCCCACATCACGCAGCGTGTCCACGTTGAAATGATGCGGTAACGGGTCAGCGCCGGCAGCGGGAAAGTCAGCAGCGCGATTACGGCGAAAACCGGAGTAATGATGATCTGGAATGCAGCGAACAGGCTGGAACGGAGTGCGACCAGGAGCATTATTTAAGCAGCTGCTGCACGGCTTCCGCCAGATCGGCGTGCACGACTGTGCCTGCCGGCATGCCGCCATCCTTGTGCGTTTTCTTGCCCTTGCCGGTGAGCACCAGTATGGGTTGAGCGCCTACGGCGGTGGCGGCCTGCAGGTCGCGCAGCGAGTCACCGATGGCCGGCACGCCTTCGAGGCTGACGCCGAAGCGACTCGCAATCTCCTCCAGCAATCCCGGTTTCGGTTTGCGACAGGCGCAGCCGGCATCCTGCGTGTGCGGGCAGTAGAAAATGCCGTCGACGCGGCCGCCGACCAGTCCCAGTGCGCGGTGCATCTTGTCGTGGATCGCGTTCAGCGTAGCCATTTCAAACAGGCCGCGACCGACGCCGGACTGGTTGGTGGCAATCAGCACCCGGTAGCCCGCCTGATTGAGCAATGCAATCGCCTCCAGGCTGCCGGGAATGGGTTTCCATTCGTCGGGGCTTTTGATGTAAGAGGCGCTGTCGTGATTGATGACGCCATCGCGGTCGAGGATGACAAGTTTCATGTGGCCAGCTTTGCGATGTCGGCGATCTGGTTCATCTCGCGCCGCAGATCTTCGAGCAGCGCGATGCGATTATGCCGCAGCGCGGGATCCTCGGCCATGACCATGACGCTGTCGAAAAACGCATCGACCGGCGCTTTCAGCATGGCGAAAGTCTTCAGATATCCGGTGTAATCGCCCTTTTTGAACAAGGGCGTTGCCGTGCCGGAGGCGAGCTGCAGTGCAGCGAACAGGGCCTGCTCAGCCGGTTCCTGCAGCAGTTTGGCATCGGCTTTCCGCCCGACTTCACCCTTGGTTTCAGCCTGGCGCAGGATATTCGCGACGCGTTTGTTGGCGGCAGCGAGGCTGGCGGCTTCGGGCAGCCCGGCGAATGCGCGCACGGCCGCCAGTTGCAGCGGAATCTTGTGTACGGCAACAGGGCGCATGCTGAGCACGGCATCGATTTCTTGCGCGGTATAGCCGGCGTCGGCGAAATAGCCGCGCATGCGCTCAAAAAAGAAGTTCTCCAGATCGGTTTTCGCGTCGGCGAGCTTCAGCTCGCCGGGGAAGACTGCGAAAGCGTCATTAACCAGATCATTCAGGGCCAACGGCAGGTCCCGCTCGATCAGGATGCGGATGATGCCCAGCGCCTGGCGACGCAATGCAAACGGATCGCGGTCTCCGGTCGGTAACTGGCCGATGCCAAACAACCCGGCCAGGATCTCCAGTTTGTCTGCAAGCGCGACCGCACAGGCGACTGCGCTTTCCGGTAACGCATCGCCGGCATAGCGCGGCCGATAGTGTGCGGCGATGGCGTCGGCCACGATCGCCGGCTCGCCGTCATGTTGCGCGTAATAGCGTCCCATGATGCCCTGCAGTTCCGGGAATTCGCCGACCATGCCGGTGAGCAGATCCGCCTTGGCCAGCCAGGCGGCGCGTTCGGCCAGCGCAGCGTCCGCGTTGAGCGCGCGCGCGATTCTTCCGGTCAGCAACTGCACCCGCGCGACGCGCTCGAGTTGCGTGCCGAGCTTGTTGTGATAGACGACCTTGGCGAGGCGGGGTACGCGTACCTCCAGCCGTTCCCTGCGGTCCTGGTCATAGAAAAACCGCGCGTCGTCCAGCCGCGGCCGCACCACGCGCTGGTTGCCGGCGATGATGTGCGCCGGATCGGCGACCTGCATGTTGCTGACGATCAGGAAGCGGTTGGTCAGCCGGCCGGCGCTGTCAAACAGCGGGAAATATTTCTGGTTCTGACGCATGGTGAGGATCAGGCATTCCGCCGGCACCTCGAGGAAGCGGGCGTCAAACTCGCCGACATACACCGATGGATGCTCGACCAGCGCGGTGACTTCGTCGAGCAGGCTCTGGTATTCGCCGAGGGTCGCCTGTTTTTTCGCGGCCTCGGCCTGCAGCAGTTCGTCGATCATCTGCCGGCGTGCGGAAAAGTCGGCGATCACCATGCCGTCCTTTGCCAGCGTGTCTGCGTAGGTATCGGCGTCGGCGATCGTCAGCTCAGGCCTGCCCATGAAGCGGTGGCCGCGGGTACGGTTGCCGGACCCGATACCCAGCACCGTGCCCGGTACGATGTTCGTGCCGTGCAGCATCACCAGGCCATGCGCAGGGCGCACAAACTCCGCGTCACCATCGCCCCAGCGCATCAATTTGGCGACGGGCAGCCGCTTGAGTGCCGACTCCACGCTGGAATCCAGGCTGCTTTCGAGTCGCGAGCCTTTGGCCAGGTTGCGATAAGCGAACACGTCCTGTTTGCCGTCGCTCACCCGCTCAAGGGCCTGGACGTCAGCGCCCCATTTTTTCGCAAAACCGAGCAATGCTTTTGACGGGTTGCCTTTGTCGTCCAGCCCCGCCTTGACCGACGGGCCCCTGACCAGTTCCTCGCGGTCCGCGGCGACGGCCATCACATGCGAAATGGAGATGGCAAGACGTCGCGGCGTTGCGTAGTGGCGTGACTTGCTCTCGGCAGTGAGCAATCCGGCCTGTGCCAGGTCATCCGACAGCGTTTTGCAGAAAACCTCGGCCAGGCGCGTCAGGGATTTCGGTGGCAGCTCTTCGGTCAGCAGCTCGACCAGCAGCGTGGCGGCGGTCATTGTGCGCGCACCATCGGAAAGCCCAGCTTCTCACGCGAATCGTAATAGGCTTTTGCCACTGCGCGTGCCAGTGCGCGTACGCGACCAATGTAGGCGGCGCGTTCGGTCACCGAAATGGCGCCGCGCGCGTCGAGCAGATTGAAGGTGTGCGACGCCTTCATCACCATCTCGTAGCCCGGCAGCGTGCATTCCGCCTCGATCAGGCGTTTGGCCTCGGCTTCGTACTCGCCGAAATGACGGAACAGCATATCGGCATTGGACAATTCGAAGTTGTAGCGCGACTGTTCAACCTCGTTCTGGTGATAGACGTCGCGGTAGGTCACGCCCGGTGTCCACACCAGGTCAAACACGCTTTCCTTGCCCTGCAGGTACAGCGCCAGCCGTTCGAGGCCGTAAGTGATCTCTCCGAGCACCGGTTTGCAGGGCAGGCTGCCGACTTCCTGAAAATAGGTGAACTGCGTGACTTCCATGCCGTCCAGCCAGACTTCCCAGCCCAGTCCCCACGCGCCCAGCGTTGGTGATTCCCAGTCGTCCTCAACAAAGCGAATGTCATGGACTTTGGGATCGATGCCCAAGGCCCGCAGTGAATCGAGATAGAGTTCCTGGATGTTTGCCGGCGAGGGTTTGAGCACCACCTGATACTGGTAGTAATGCTGCAGCCGGTTCGGATTGTCGCCGTAGCGGCCGTCTTTCGGCCGGCGCGATGGCTGCACGAACGCCGCGTTCCAGGGCTCGGGACCAATCGCGCGCAAGAAGGTTGCGGTATGAAAAGTGCCGGCGCCCACCTCCAGGTCGTACGGCTGCAGCAGTGCACAACCCTGGCGGTCCCAGAACTTGTTTAACTCCAGGATGATTTGCTGGAAGGTGAGCATGATGGCAGGGCGTGGGTAAGCCGCGAATTTTACAGGGTTTGCGGCGCTGCGCCAAAGGCGGGGCGCCGTCCGGCGCGCTTATTCGCGCCCGCGGCGCACAGTGAAAAAGGCCGCAGCGATGCCGAGCAGGCACAGTGTCAGTGCCATGGCGTTGCCCCAGCGCACATAAGGTGTTGCCCCGCGCATGCCGGCAATGGTTCGCGTCAGTACCGCAGACTGGAATTCGGGAGCGACGGCTTCAACGACACCCTGCGGATTGACCACTGCGGTCATGCCGGTGTTGGTGGCGCGCAGCATGTAGCGGCCGGTTTCCAGTGCGCGCATCTGCGCGATCTGGAGGTGCTGTTGCGGCGCGATTGAACGGCCGAACCACGCGACGTTGCTGACGTTGACCAGCAGCGTAGCCTGCGGCAATTGGCGGATGATTTCTTCGCCGAATGCATCTTCGTAACAGATATTGATCGCGACCTGCTCACCGGCAACCGCGAGCGGTTGCTGGGCAATGCTCCCGCGCGCGAAATCCTGCAGGGGAATCGCCAGCCGCGAGACCAGTTCGCCGAGCACCGGGCGCAGTGGAATGAATTCACCGAACGGCACCAGGTGGCTCTTGCGATAGGTCTGGCGCTCGGCAGTGCCGGCTGAAACCACGCTGTTGTAATAATCGCCACCGGGCAAGCGTTCGGGCACGCCGATCAGCACATCGCCGTTGTTGCGTTGCGCGTGTTCTGCCAGTGCGTTCAGGTAAGCGGTGGGTACGTCGCGCAGAAACAGCGGCAAAGCCGTCTCGGGCAGGATGATCAAGCGGGCGTCGCTGCTGCGGACCATGGCAAGGTAGGTTTCGAGCGTGGCGCGCAGGTGGTCTTCACGCCATTTCTGATCCTGGTTGATGTTGCCCTGGAGCAGGCTGACGGAGATGCGGGTGCCGGTGGGTTCCGTCCAGGCCACGGTCTTGAGGCCGGCGCCGGCGATCCAGATGACGATCAGTGCTGCCGGCCACGGCCATAGCGTATGCAGGCGCGACCGTACTTCTGCAAGCGCGATCAACGCTAAAGTGCCGGCTGTGGCAAACAGCAGCAGTGTGACGCCATGCAGCCCGAATATTGGGGCATATGCGGCCAGCGGACTGGCCGGCGCCTGCGAGTAGCCGGGGTTGATCCAGGGAAAGCCCGTAAATACCCAGCCGCGCAGCCATTCCAGCAGTGTGAATACCGCGGGCACGAACACGATCCAGTTCAGTGCCGGTGGCAGTGCAAACCGCCGACCCAGATACCCGACGATGGCCGGATGCAATGCAAGGTAGGCACAGAAGAGCAAAGTGACGGCGGCAGCCAGCGGTGCAGGCATGGCGCCGAAAACATTGAGGCTGATGTAAACCCAGGATACGCCGGCGCCGAACCAGCCGAGTCCGAAGGCGAAACCCAACAGCGCCGCTTCGCGAGCACATGATGCGCGTTGCCACAGCACGAACAGCGCGCCGAAAGTCAGCAGCGGCAGCGGATAAACGGAAAATGGCGCGTAGCCGAGGACGGTGATTGCGCCCAGCGCCGCGGCGATGGCCCACTGGACGGTGCGGCGTGAGGACGGCGCGGGCATCGGCAGTGGTGATCTTGTGGCGCGAGAATTAATTAAGACAACGGGTTGGATCTTACGCCGCGGGTTTATCGAGTTTTTTCGCGACCTGCAGCAGATAAATGCGCCGGCCGTCGGCGCGCAGCACACGGAATGTCAGCTGATCGATGGACAACTGCTCGCCGCGCTTGGGAACGCGGCCGAAGCGCTGCAGCACCAGCCCGCCGATGGTGTCGAACTCCTCATCGCTGAATGAGGTGCCGAAGGCGGCGTTGAAATCGTCGATCTCCGTCAATGCCTTGACGCGGTAGAGGCCGCGCTTCTCCTGCACGATGTTGTCCTCGGCTTCGTCGAAGTCATACTCGTCCTCGATGTCGCCGACAATCTGCTCGAGCACATCTTCGATGGTAATCAGTCCGGCGACGCCGCCGTACTCATCGACCACTATCGCGATGTGATTGCGGTTCTTGCGAAATTCCTTGAGCAGCACGTTCAGCGGCTTGGATTCCGGGATGAAAACCGCCGGGCGCAGCATGTCGCGCACATTGAACTCTTCCTCGCCGGCGTAATAACGCAGCAGATCCTTGGCCAGCAGGATGCCGATGATATCGTCGCGGCCCTCGCCGATCACCGGAAAGCGGGAATGGGCGGTTTCGATGACCAGTGGAATAAACTGGTCCGGTGGTTCGGCGACGTCGATGACGTCCATTTGCGCCCGCGGCACCATGATGTCGCGTGCCTGCATTTCGGAGACCTGCAGCACGCCTTCGATCATTGCCAGGCCATCGGCGTCGAGCAGGTCGTGGTCGTGAGCTGATCGGAGCAGGCTGATCAGCTGTTCGCGGTCTTCGGGCTCGCGCAACAGCAGCGCGGAGAGGCGTTCGAGCAGGGTCGGTTTATGTGATTCGTCCATGGGAGTCTTGGCTGCGCTTAACCGCCGGGTGCGGCGCGCCGGAAGCGGTAAGGGTCAGGATACCCGAAGCGGGCCAGCAGGGCGCGCTCACGGCGTTCCATGACCGCAGCATCGGCGTCGTTGTCGTGATCATAACCCTGCAGGTGCAGCAGACCGTGCATGATCATGTGTGCATAATGGGCGGCCACTGGCTTGCGTTGTGCCCGGGCCTCGCGGGTGATCACCGGGGCGCACAGCGCCAGGTCGCCTTCCAGCGGCGGCTTGTCGCGGAAGACGAAGGTGAGCACGTTGGTGGCGTAATCCAGACCGCGATAGCTGCGATTGAGTAGCCGGCCTTCTGCCTGGCCGACGATGCGGATGGTGACCCGCGCGTCACCTGCCAGTGCCGCGCGTGCCCACTGGCGGATGCGTGCTGTGGCCGGCACATTGCGCGCGGTGGAGGCACTTTGCACGGTGATGCGGGATGAGCGACGGGATTTTCCGCGTGCACGGGCGCTCATTTTCCGGACCCGCCCGACTCGGCGCGACGATCCGCATTCTTGCCGTAACGGTCATAGGCATTGACGATGCGCTGGACCAGCGGGTGGCGGACGACGTCCTCCGCCTTGAAAAAGGTAAAGGCTATGCCGCGGACACGTTTCAGTACGGCCTGTGCCTCAACCAGGCCGCTGATCTGGCCTTTGGGCAGGTCGATCTGGGTGACGTCGCCGGTGATCACGGCTTTGCTGCCGAAGCCGATCCGCGTCAGAAACATTTTCATCTGTTCGCGGGTGGAGTTCTGCGCCTCGTCGAGAATGATGAACGCATGATTCAGGGTGCGTCCGCGCATGAAGGCCAGCGGGGCGATTTCGATGGCACTGCGTTCGAACATCTTGGCGACCTTGTCATATCCCATTAGGTCGTAGAGCGCGTCGTATAGCGGGCGCAGGTAGGGGTCAACCTTCTGCGCCATGTCACCGGGCAGAAAACCCAGGCGTTCGCCCGCTTCGACTGCGGGCCGCACCAGGATGATGCGTTGTACCGCGTCACGCTCCAGCGCATCAACCGCGCAGGCGACTGCCAGATAGGTCTTGCCGGTTCCCGCCGGGCCGATGCTGAAGGTGATGTCGTGCTTCTGGATGTTCAGCAGATACTCGTTTTGTCGGGGCGTGCGCCCATGCAGATCCTGCTTGCGGGTGATCAGCGCCGGCGCCGGGGTAGCGGTTTTTGCTCCGCCCTGATGGCCGGCTTCGATCAGCGCGAGCTGCACGGATTCCAGCGACAGCGGGTCACCTGCCTTGTCGTAGAAGTCGCGCAGCACCTGCGCGGCGGCGCGCGCACGTTCAGGCTTGCCGGTCAATGCAAAATGTTCGCCGCGTCGCGCAATGGCAACGTCCAGCGCGGTTTCGATCTGGCGCAGGTTTTCGTCCAGCGCACCGCACAGGTTGGCGAGGCGGTGGTTGTCCGTCGGCGTAAAGCTGAGTTCTACGGGTTTCAATGGGTAACGGCGCAGTCGGCGGTCAGCAAGGCGCCGCGCAACGAGTGCGCCATTGCTGCGGTGATCTCGACCTCAGCGAATGTGCCGATCAGGTCCTGCGCTCCGGTGAAATTGACCACCCGGTTGTTGTCGGTGCGTGCGGCGAGTTCGGTGGCGTTGCGGCGGGCGACGCCTTCCACCAGGACGCGCTGACGCGATCCGACCATGGCCAGGCTGATGGCCTGTGCCTGTGTATCGTTGAGCGCCTGCAGGCGCTGCAGGCGCTCGAGTTTGACGGCCTGCGGCGTGTCGTCCGGAAGGTTGGCGGCGGGAGTGCCCGGGCGGGGGCTGTAGACGAAGCTGAAGCTCGCATCAAAGCCGATCGCGTCGATCAACTGCATGGTCGCGTCAAATTCTGCTTCGGTTTCACCGGGAAATCCGACGATGAAATCCGACGATATGCAGATGTCCGGCCGCGCCTCGCGCAGCCGGCGGATGATGGACTTGTATTCGACGGCGGTATAGCCGCGTTTCATCGCGGCCAGAACGCGATCGGAGCCGGACTGCACCGGCAGATGCACATGGCTGACCAGTTGCGGGACTTTGGCATAGGCTGCAATCAGTCGTGGCGTGAACTCTCTGGGGTGCGAAGTCGTATAGCGAATGCGCTCGATGCCGGGGATCTCGGCGACGTATTCAATGAGCATGGCCAGATCCGCGGGTTCCGCTTCGCCGTCGGCGGGTGCGCGATAGGCATTCACGTTCTGGCCGAGCAGAGTGATCTCCTTTGCGCCTTGCGCGGCCAGCTCGGCAACCTCGGTGAGCACGTCTTCAAACGGCCGCGAAACTTCTTCGCCGCGGGTGTAAGGCACGACACAGAACGTGCAGTACTTGCTGCAGCCTTCCATGATCGAGACAAACGCGGCCGCACCTTCGACGCGCGCCGGGGGCAGCGCATCGAATTTCTCGATTTCGGGAAAGGAAATATCGACTTGCGGTTTGCCGGTGGCACGTCGCGCGGCGATCAGCTGCGGCAGCCGGTGCAGGGTTTGCGGCCCGAACACCAGATCGACATAGGCGGCACGCTGGATGATGCCGGCGCCTTCCTGGCTGGCGACACAGCCGCCGACGCCGATGATCAATTCGGGTTTTTGCAGCTTGAGCGGGCGGATGCGACCGAGGTCATGAAACACTTTTTCCTGGGCCTTTTCCCGCACCGAGCAGGTGTTGAGCAGGATGACGTCGGCTTCGGCGGGGTCGCTGGTAGCGGTCAGCCCCGCACCGACGCGCAACACGTCGGCCATCTTGCTCGAGTCATACTCGTTCATCTGGCAGCCGAAGGTCTTGATATACACCTTGCCCACGGGTTACTTCGCGCGGTCGAGCCGAGCCTGTTCCTCCGGCGTCAGAACGATGATTCGTGATACGTCGCCATCGCGATTGAGCAGGTACAGGATCTCCGCCGGCGGCAGGAGCTGTCCGTGTGTGATCGCGCGGTTATTGGTGTCGATGATGATACCGCCCGGAGCTAGGCGTCGGGTTTCATTATTGATCTGTACCATAGGCAGCATCTGGCGCTCGCCCAGCTGTCCGCGCTTGGCATCGGCCGGCAAGGTGCGCTGCGCCCACACCGGTGCGACGCAGACCAAAAAAGCCAATAAAAGCATTAACTTACGCATGGTCACACGATAGCACGACGGACATCGTCCGGTAAACGGCTATAACCGGCCGCAAACAAAAGAAATGGTGGCGAGTCAGGGATTTGAACCCCGGACCAATGGATTATGATTCCACTGCTCTAACCACTGAGCTAACTCGCCACGAGAGGCGGCGGAGTCTAAAGAGCAGCGGGTGGTCTTGTCAAGACAGGGCGCGCGATGTCCGGAAGTTTTTCCTTAAGAATCCGAGCCTTGCCGTATTTTACGACGAATCGCGGGCGCGCGGTCGTTATACTCGGGACGCCATATTGTGGAACAAGAAAACGGGAATGATCATGCAGACTTGGTTGCGTTTTGAACATGCGGGCAGTACCGGCTTTGGTGTGCTCTCGGGCGATGTGGTTGCGGTCCAGGAGGGCGACATGTTTGCAGCGCCCCGCCCCACGGGGCAATCGTTGCGGCTGGAGGAAATCAAAGTGCTGACGCCGACGCAACCGACCAAGATGCTTGCCATCTGGAACAATTTTCATGCGCTTGCGGCCAAGCTGAATCAGGCGATTCCGAAAGAACCGCTGTTTCTGGTAAAAACCGCGAATTCTTTCCTGGCGACAGGCGAAACCATACGCAAGCCGCCTTCATTTGACGGCAAAGTGGTGTACGAGGGCGAACTGGGTATCGTCATCGGCAAGACCTGCAAGGCGGTCAGCGCCGCCGCCGCCCCCGATTTCATCTTCGGCTACACCTGTATTAACGATGTCACGGCAGCCGACATTATCAATCGCGATGCCGCATTCCAGCAGTGGTCCCGTGCCAAGAGTTTTGACACCTTCGGGGTGTTCGGCCCGGTGGTGGCGGCGGGGCTGGACCCCGCAGCGCTGTCCGTCCGTACCGTGCTCAATGGGCAGGAGCGGCAGAATTATCCGGTGTCCGACATGATTTTTCCGCCGGCGCAACTGGTCAGCATGATTTCCCGGGACATGACGCTGAACCCCGGCGACGTGATCTGCTGCGGCACCTCGGTG
>JBFKCU010000039.1:0-11866 GCA_041620115.1 Burkholderiales bacterium
CTGTTTCATGATGGCCCCCTGCTTCGCGCGATGGAGCAGGCGCATTTTGTTGCTGCAGCCGGCGCATTCCTGCTGATGACAATGGGTTTCCTCGTGATCAGAAGTTGCCAGACTGCGGCAATGCCGATGTCCCGCGTGCTGACGCCGCTGATTCCGGTGATTTATATCGTGGCGCTGTATTTCGTGTATGTCACGGCGAAATAGCTGCTTAGTCCGGTCTGACCGTCAGCGCGCAAAAACGGGGGCATCTGTCCCCGTTTTTTTTGTTCCTGGCAGGCAGCGTAAGGGTGGCGCAAGGTTACCCGAGGATGCTAGTGAATTCGATCAAGATGTTCGACCGTCGTTTTTTCAGCTAAGGGGGGATCATGGAAGGTCTTGCGGGAGCGATCGTCGTATTTGTGACAGCAGCTTTGTTTGTCGTTATTGCGGGTGTAGGGCTCGCCCGGTTTGGCGATGAACTTGCCGAGAAAACCGGCTGGGGAACGCTGTGGGTGGGAACGCTGCTGGTCAGCATCGCCACTTCTCTGCCCGAACTCACAGTAAACATCTCGGCAGTATGGCTGGAAAAAGCGCCCGAGCTGGCACTGGGCAATGTGTTCGGCGCGGACATGATCAATGTGTTCGTGCTCGGCGTGGTTGCACTGATGTTCGGCATGCGCAATCTTTTCCAGAATCAGGGTAAAGACACGCAGATACTCGTATTGCTCGGCATAGGCATGGTAACCGCCGCCATGATTCTCGGCGCGACGGGGGATGTGAAATTCGGGCCGACCAGCCTGGGTGGATTGATCCTGCTTGCCGCGTACTTCGGGGGCATGCGCGCGGTCTACAAGGCCGGGCGGACGGAAATGCATGTGGACGATATTCCCAGCCCGAAAGGGAGTGCGCGTAATGCCTGGATCGGTTTCGGCGTTTCGGTTGCGGTGGTGATCGTCGCCGGCCGCTACCTCGCGTCCAGTGCCGACAGCATTGCCGAGATTAGCGGTATCAGCAAGAGTTTCGTCGGTGTGCTGCTGGTGTCCATAGTGACGACGTTGCCCGAGGCCTCCGTCACCATTGCCGCCACCTTGCGCAAGTCTTACGGCATCGTCATCGGCAACGTGTATGGCAGCAACGCGTTCAATGTATCGATCATCTTCTTTGCCGACTTGTTTCATGACAAAGAACCGCTGCTGCGGTCGATGGCGACAACCCACTACGTAGCTGCTGCTGCGGCGCTGGTGCTGATGCTCATGGGCTATGTGATCCTGCGCAGTTGCCAGACTCAGGCGATGGCATGGGGGCGGGTGCTGACCCCGGCGATACCCGTGGTTTACATCGGGGCGCTATATGCTGTGTTCACTCTTGGGCAGAGCTAGACATGATGGCGATCGGCACGGACGAACCACCCGCCGCCGATCCAGGCGGCGGTCGTCATAGACACCATCGCCGGAACTCATAACAGCAATACCCCGGCTTTACCGGACACCTCGCTGATGACACCGTCCGCAGCGAGGTGTTTGTATTTATGGCACTGCAGCCGGCGATGCAATATCTGCGACGGGTATCGTGTGACAGTGAGCATTCGCGGAGGGCTCTCCCGATTAATTCTGCAAAATCGGTCTGCCCCTCGCATCGATAAGTAAGGTTTTCCGGAAGAGATTATATAACCCGTTGTTTTTTAATATATTTTCATTGAATATTTGACGGAAAAAATCGGCTCTTTTCCTGTTAAAGTATTCCCTGCGCCCGGTCGTTGCCAGGCAATGGCTGTGTATGTAGATTCCAAGTCAACTTTGTCACCGATTTTCTATCCACAACCTGACTGTAACCTGCGTGGATAAAGCAAAATCTTGATTGCGGTCAATTCTTTCCCGCGGATAAATGCGGAAGAATGGGTCGTTACGACGTTACATAAAAGCGCAAGAGTTGGGTTGCAACAATCGCTGCAGGAAATCTCAGCATCCGTCGTTCAATTGATAGAGGAGGAGTCACATGAAATTTCAACGAGCGTTGTCTCGCGGCATGCTGCCGCTGGTGGCAGCTTTTGGCCTGGTCTTTGCATCCGGCCCTGCTGCAGCATGGGAGCCGTCGAAACCGGTCGAGTTCGTCATCCCGGCGGGCACGGGCGGCGGTGCCGATCAGATGGCGCGCCTGGTTCAGGGCATCGTGGCCAAGCACAACCTGATGAAGCAGCCCGTTGTGCCGGTCAACAAGAGCGGCGGCGCCGGCGCTGAAGGCTTTCTCGATGTGAAAGCGTCCAAGGGCGATCCGCATAAAGTCATCATTACGCTGTCCAACCTGTTCACGACGCCGATGGCGACGGGTGTGCCGTTCAACTGGAAGGACCTCACCCCGGTGGCGATGCTCGCACTGGACAACTTTGTGCTCTGGGTGAACGCCGACGATCCCTACAAGACGGCGAAGGAGTATCTGGATGCCGTGAAAAAGGCTGCTCCCAATACCTACAAGATGGGCGGTACCGGGTCGAAGCAGGAAGACCAGATCATCACCGTAGCCATTGAGAAGGCCGCAGGCGTCAAGTTTACGTATATACCCTTCAAGGGCGGCGGTGCGGTCGCGACCCAGCTCGTGGGCAAGCACATCAACTCCACGGTCAACAATCCGATCGAGGCGGTGGCACACTGGCGCGCGGGCAAGCTCCGTCCGCTGTGTGTGTTCGATGAACAGCGCATGCCCTATAAAACCAAGGTCACGGATACGCAGTCATGGAACGACATCCCGACCTGCAAGGAGGCCGGTATTCCGACCGACTACCTGATGTTGCGCGGCATATTCATGCCCGCCGGCGTGCCCAAGGAAGCGGTTGCGTTTTACGTCGACCTGTTTGCCAAGGTGCGCGCAACGCCGGAGTGGAAGAAATTCATGGAGGACGGTGCATTCAATCAGACCGCGATCTCCGGACAGGCATATGCGGACTGGGTCGCCAAGGCCGAGACGCTGCACCACGGCCTGATGAAGGAGGCCGGGTTCCTGGCCAAGTAATCGAGCAGAGCCGCGGGCGGGCCGGCAGGTCCGCCCCGTTTCTGTCCAGACTCCATACTGAATTCTGAGGTCACCCATGAGTGAGCAAGGGCCGCGTACGTCGGCGGAATCAGGCATTTCGCTGCGGTCGGCTGAACTGGTTGTGGCTTTGCTGACCCTGGCGGTTGGCCTGACGGTGGCCATTGCCAGCTATAAGCTGGGGGCCCGTTGGGGCAGCGATGGTCCGCAAGCGGGTTATTTTCCCTTCTACATCGGCCTGTTCATTTGCATCGGCAGCGTCGCCAATTTCGTCGCCTGTTTGCGTGTTCGTGACGGTGCAAAGCCACGGTTCTTCGTCGAATGGCAGGGCTTGAAGCGGGTTGCGGCCGTGCTGCTGCCGGCGATGGTCTATGTCGCCGGCATCTATCTGGTCGGCATTTATGTGTCGTCGATGTTCTATATCGCTGCATTCATGTTGATCCTGGGGAAATACCGGATCTGGAAAAGCGTAGCGGTAGGCTTTGGCGTGAGTTTTGTATTGTTCCTAATGTTCGAAATCTGGTTCCAGGTGCTCTTGCCCAAAGGCGCCTACAACGTGCTGGGTTTTGTCGGACACTAGCCCGATTGATGACGTGGTCCTGATCGCATGCGCGTAATGGAGTAACTGCTTGGAAGAGCTAAATTCATTGATGCACGGGTTTTCGGTGGTTTTGACCCCGTACAATCTCGTGTTGATGTTCGTTGGCGTTTTTCTCGGCATCATCGTCGGCGTGTTGCCGGGCCTGGGCGGCGCGAACGGCGTGGCGATCCTGTTGCCGCTGACTTTTTCGATGCCCCCGACTTCGGCAATCGTGATGCTGTCCTGCATTTACTGGGGGGCACTGTTCGGCGGCGCGATTACCTCGATCCTGTTCAATATCCCGGGCGAGCCATGGTCTGTAGCGACCACGTTTGACGGTTACCCGATGGCACAGCAGGGCAAGGCCGGAGAGGCCCTGACGGCTTCGTTTACCGCGTCCTTTTTCGGCGCGCTGGTGGCGATCATCATGATCACCTTCATTGCACCGGCAGTGGCCAATTTTGCACTGCAGTTCGGCCCACCGGAGTTCTTTGCCGTTTATTTCCTGACCTTTTGCAGTTTTATCGGCATGGGCAAAGAGCCGCCGTTCAAGATTCTGGTCGCGATGATGCTGGGTTTTGCGCTCGCTGCGGTCGGGATCGACATCGTTACCGGCCAGTTGCGGCTGACTTTCGGATTTACCGAACTGCTGCGCGGTTTCAACTTCCTGATTGCCGTGATCGGACTGTTCGGTATCGGCGAGATTCTGCTGTCGATGGAAGAGGGATTGTCATTCACCGGGAAAACGGCAAAATTGAACATGAAAATCGTGTTCGAAACCTGGGCCAAGCTGCCGCGCTTCTGGGGTACTGCGATTCGCAGCACCATCATCGGTTGCTGGCTGGGCATCACGCCGGGGGGAGCCACGCCCGCGTCTTTCATGGCTTACGGTATTGCCAAGCGGACTTCGAAGAACGGGGCCAAATTCGGTACCGGTGAACTGGAGGGCGTGGTAGCGCCCGAGATTGCCAATAACTCTGCCGGCACATCCGCACTGCTACCGATGCTGGCGCTGGGCATACCGGGATCGCCGACCGCGGCCGTACTGCTGGGCGGCCTGCTGATCTGGGGCCTGCAGCCGGGACCGCTGCTGTTCGTTGAACAGAAAGACTTTGTCTGGGGGCTGATTGCGAGCATGTATCTGGGCAATATCGCGTCCCTGATCCTGGTGTTGACCTGCGTGCCGTTTTTCGCCGCCATCCTTAAGATTCCGTTCTCGATCATTGCGCCGGTAATCGTTGTGATTTGCGCGGTCGGTGCATTCACCGTGAACAACGCGATGGGCGATATCTGGTACATGCTGGTGTTCGGCGTGGTCGGCTATGCCTTCAAGAAGCTGGATTATCCGCTGGCGCCGCTGGTGCTTGCACTGGTGCTGGGCGATGCCGCGGAAAGTGCGTTCCGGCAATCCATGCTGATTTCGCAGGGTGATGTGCGGGTGTTCTTTTCCAACACCTTGGTGGGCAGCATCACGGGACTGGCCTTGCTGGCGCTGTTCTGGCCGCTGATTGCACGCTTGATCGCCAGAGGCAAGGCCCGGCTGGCGCAATAGCCCCGCGGGGATAAGGCAGAGGCGAATTTCGGGCGGCAGTTTCGGGGTGGCCAGACGGTTGCCTTCCGGCAATGCGTTTGCCCAGGGTTCAAGCGGCGGCGGGGGCCGCGTCCTGAACCCGCCATCCACGCTGAGCTTGCCCGGCAGAGCTTGACGGCGTGCAAACACCCCCCGGATGCATTTCCGTTGGCGCGTATCTACTCTAGAAAAAGCGCGGCCCTGCAGACCAGTCAGGTCATTCCGCATTGCTCAGCTTACCGCGCCCCAGTGATTCGGCGCGCAGCGGACACCGGATCAGGCGGGCAACCGGGTGCCCGCCATGGGTGTGACTGTCATCGGCGCTGCGGTTTAGGTCAGACCTGCTTGTGACGGTTGCTGGCGGTGCCGCTGGTCGGATTCAGGCTGGTGATGCGGCCGCTTTCGGTGCCGGCCGTTTCGTCGATGACTGCATTGATGAGCGTGGGCTTGCGCGAACGCACGGCTTCTTCCACGGCCTTGCGCAATTCCGCCGGAGTCGTGGCATGCACGCCCACGCCGCCGAAGGCCTCCATCAGCTTCTCATAACGTGCATCCTTGACGAATACGGTGGGTGCGACATCGGGGCCCCCGGTCGGATTTACGTCGGTGCCGCGATAGACGCCGTTGTTGTTCATGACCACCACGCAGACCGGCAGGTTGTAGCGGCAGATGGTCTCGACTTCCATCCCCGAGAAGCCGAAAGCGCTGTCACCCTCGACGGCGATCACGGGGCTGCCGTCCCCGGCTACAGCGGCGGCAACGGCAAAACCCATGCCGATGCCCATCACGCCCCAGGTGCCGACGTCGAGGCGCTTGCGCGGCTTGTACATGTCGACAATGCTGCGGGTGAAGTCCAGCGCGTTGGCGCCTTCGTTGATCAGATAAGCGTCGGGGTTGGCCTTGAACACGTCGCGCATCACGTTCAGCGCGCTGTGGAAATTCATCGGCGTGGGATTCTTGGCCAGGGTCTCGCCCATCTTTGCGATGTTCTTGTCCTTGCGCTCGGCAATGGCGCCGAGCCAGTCTGCCGATGGCTTGGGCCAGTTCGCGCCCATGGCATTGATATCGCCCAGCATCGCCGCCACGCAGGAGCCAATGTCTCCGACCACCGGCGCGTCGATGCGGACATTACTGTCCGCTTCCTGCGGCGAGATGTCGATCTGGACGAACTTCTGACCGCCCCAGGCCTTGTGGCCCTTGCCGCCCCAGGTCTTGCCTTTGCCGTGTGACAACAGCCAGTTCAGGCGCGCGCCAATCAACATGACGACGTCGGCTTCCGGCAGCACGTAGGAGCGGGCCGCAGCGGCGGATTGAGCGTGTGTATCAGGCAGCAGGCCTTTGGCCATGGACATGGGCAGGTAGGGGATGCCGGTTTTCTCCACCAAAGCACGGATGTCGGCATCCGCTTGAGCATAGGCTGCCCCTTTGCCCAGAATGATGAGCGGCCGCTTGGCACCCTTGAGCAGATCGAGGGCGCGTTTGACAGCGTCCGGCGCGGGGATCTGGCGCGGCGCCGGATCAACGACCTTGATCAGCGAGGCTTTGCCGGCCGCAGCATCCATGGTCTGGGCAAACAGCTTGGCCGGCAGATCGAGGTAGACGCCGCCCGGACGGCCGGAAACCGCGGCCCGAATCGCGCGCGCGATGCCGATACCGATGTCTTCGGCATTGAGCACGCGGAACGCCGCCTTGCACAATGGCTTGGCGATGGCCAGCTGGTCCATCTCCTCATAATCACCCTGTTGCAGGTCGACGATCTCGCGCTCGCTGGAGCCGCTGATGAGAATCATCGGGAAGCAGTTGGTGGTGGCGTTGGTGAGCGCATTCAGGCCATTGAGGAAGCCGGGGGCTGAAACCGTCAGGCAGATACCGGGCTTCTGCGTCATGAAGCCGGCGATGGCGGCGGCGTTGCCGGCATTTTGTTCATGGCGGAACGAGATCACGCGCAGACCTGCGGCCTGAGCCTTGCGGGTGAGGTCGGTGATCGGGATGCCGGGCAGGCCGAAAATCGTGTCAATGCCGTTGAGCTTGAGCGCATTGATGACCAGATGAAAGCCGTCAATTTGCTCTTGTGATTGCGTGTCAGTTGTCATTTTGGGAAGCCTCGCGTTCCAGCTGTCAATTGAACAGGTAATTTTCCAGCGTGGTTCTGCCGTGCAGGCCAAAGAGCGCTGTTTGTTCTCGATTCGCCGCAGATCCCGGTCGATTGAAATCGAGCATTGATTTTATGGGGCGTATCATAGGGCGGCGCATGCCCATGCGCTCTTGACCCCGGTCAATTTTTGCAGCGGTACCGGCAGATTCTGCCCTGATTCTCAGCGGAAATCCCGATCCATCAGGCGCAGGTGCACATGCTTTGAATCGGCTGGCGGCGCGACGGGGGGGCGCTTCTTGCCACAGCGCTCCAGCTGCCGGTCAGATCTTGCCGCGCCGCTTCAGGCGGCTCAGCGTTTCCGGCGACAGATTCAGGTAAGACGCCAGTTCCTTTTTTGGCAGACGCTCGGCGAGTTCGGGCTGTTTGCGCATAAAGCGCTGTACCCGGCCCGGCGCATTGAGCAGATGCAGGGTGATCGTATGGGCCATGACTTCGCTCATCAGCCGCATCACTTCGAGTTCGAACTCGGCTTTGATCTTGGCATGCCGTTCGAGGAACGCGGCCCATTGCAGCATGGACAGCTTCGCGGCACGGACGCGCGTCACCGCGCGTATTGAGTACGGCATCGGTGTTTTCAGGCGCCACGCGGCGTAACTGGTGTCAATGTCGCTTTCCGCCGCGAAACGCAGAATCATCTCCTTGCCCTGGGGATTGGACACGGTTCGCTTCAGAATGCCATCAATGACGAAGTATTGCTCCATGGCATGTGTGCCCTGAAGTTCGAGGGTTTCTCCCTTGGCATAGTCGATTACCTCCAGCAACGGTTCGAACTCTTTCCATTGCACCATGCCGAGGTTTTTCAGAACCAGGTTTTGCCGCAATTGCAGGCGTATGATTTTGGACTGGGGGTGCAGTGCGAGCTGGGTCATGGCAGCGGGATCAAAGCAGGGTGTTGAATTTTATAACTATTTGTTTATTAGGTAAATTTGTGGAGTGGAATCTTGACTCCGGTCAAGGCCATCGGGTTGGCCATTGCCTATAGTTGCGGCCTCCCGCCAAGGTAACGGGGGACACAGGCGGAGGCGGTGCAGCGTCATGCGGTCGGTCGGTGGCCTGAGATCCTCTGCGGGGGCTGAGGCTACCGGTGCTGCAGCCGGTTCGAAAGCAGTATCCATGGACGTGAAATCAAACTGGGTAGAATCGGCAATATTGCAGACGGATTCGCCGTCGTAACGCCTGCGGCAAAAGCGATGGTCAGACCCTGTGTCTGTCATCGTCCGCGGATTATTTGGAGAACAGAATGGAAGCATTAAAGGGTGTTCGAATTCTCGACATGACCCACGTACAGGCGGGTCCGACATGTTCGCAACTGCTGGCGTGGATGGGCGCTGACGTCATCAAGTTTGAGCCGCCACAGGGTGATGCGACACGCGGCCAGCTGCGCGATGTGCCTGATGCGGACAGCCTGTATTTCACGATGCTCAACTGCAACAAGCGGTCGATCACCGTCAACATGAAGTCCGCCGAAGGCAAGACGGTGTTCGTTGACCTGTTGAAGAAGTGCGACATCGTCATGGAGAACTTCGGCCCCGGCGTACTGGACCGTTTTGGTTTCACCTGGGAAAAAATCCGCGAAATCAATCCGAAAATCGTCATGGGCTCGATCAAGGGCTTTGGTTCGACCGGACCGTATGCCGAATTCAAGGCCTATGAGAACGTGGCCCAGGCGATGGGCGGGGCGATGAGCACCACTGGCGTGCCCGATGGCCCGCCATTCGTGACCGGCGCGCAGATCGGCGATTCCGGCACCGGCCTGCATCTTGCCATCGGACTGCTGGCTGCACTGCATCAGGCTACGCGCACCGGCAAGGGGCAGTACGTGGAGGTCGCGATGATGGATGGCGTGATGAACCTGTGCCGCGTGAAATGGCGCGATCATCAGCGCCTGACCCGTGGCGATCTGCCGGAGTATTCGGTCCCCACTTACAAGGGGATGGGGGATGTGCCGCGTGCGGGCAACGATTCGGGCGGTGGCCAGCTGGGCAATGCGATCCATTGCAAGCCGCACGGCGCCAACGACTGGCTCTACATTGTTGTCCAGGAGGCGGTATGGGATGCGCTGGCGAAGCGCATCGGTCCTGACGTGGGCATACCCGACCTCGCTACTGATCCGCGTTTCCTCAAAATCGGTGACCGCCGCAAGAACCAGCAGCTGATGTGGACGCTGATTAACAAGTTTGCCGAGCAATACACCAAGCGCGAGTTCATGGAGATACTCAATCCGCTTGACGTTCCATGCGGACCGATCATGTCGACTGAGGACCTCGCCAACGATGAGCATATCCGGGGTCGTCAGATGTATGTGGAGCTTGATCACCCGCAACGCGGCAAATGGTTTAACGTTGGCATGCCGATCAAGCTGTCGGAGTCGCCGGCGGTGATCAAACGGTCGCCATTGCTGGGTGAGCATACCGACGAAGTACTGAAGGAAGTGCTGGGTTATGGCGACGAGCAGATCGGCAAGCTGAAGACCGCGGGCGCTTTCAGCGCGCCACCCAAGAAAAAAGCCTGATTGCCGCGCATAACGAATACTGAAAAGGGAAGTTCAGCGATGAAAATAGCGATTATCGGTCAGCAGGATTTCGGCAAGGCGGTGCTCGAGGCATTTCTGGCGCGCAAGGATGAAGTGGCTGGCGTGTTTTGTGCGCCGGAAAAACCCGGGGCAAAGCCCGACCCCCTGCGGGTACTGGCGGAAGAGCGCGGTCTGAAAGTGTTTCAGTTTCCGTCGCTGCGCGTGCCGGAGGCGCATGACGCGCTGAAAGCGCTCAATGTCGACATCGGCGTGATGGCGTACGTGCTGCAGTTTGCCCCGGATACTTTCGTGCATTTGCCGCGTCTGGGCACGATTCAGTACCACCCTTCGCTGCTGCCCAAGTACCGCGGACCGTCGTCGATCAACTGGCCGATCATCCGTGGTGACACCAAAACCGGATTGACCATCTTCCGTCCCAATGAAGGGCTGGACGAAGGGCCGGTAATCCTGCAGAAGACCTGCGACATCGGTCCTGACGAGACCATAGGCGAGGTGTATTTCAACAAATTGTTTCCGATGGGCGTAAAGGCGATGCTCGAAGCGGCCGACCTGGTATTCGCCGGCAAGCACACGGAGACGGCGCAGGACGAGGCGCAGGCTAGCTACGAGGGCTGGTGTCGTGCGGGAGAAGCCCGTTTGCAGTGGTCCAACCATGTTGATTTTGTCTATAACCTGATCCGCGGTACCAATCCGGCGCCCGGGGCGTGGACCACACTCAACGGCAAGAAAGTGCAGATACTCGATGCGCGCAAGCATGTGTTTCGCCGCTTTGCCGATGTCACGGGGAAGATCGGCGAAGTGGCCGAAGTGTCAGCGACCAGTTTCAAGGTCACCGCGCAAGGCGGCCTCATCGAGGTGCTGCGTGCCCGCGGCGAGGACGGAAAGAAGCTGTCCGGCGGTGAATTTGCGGGTGCCCATGGACTGGCCAAGGGCGCGTTGCTGGGTACCTGATTAATCTCGGTCTGCCATCCTGGGAAAAGGCCACGCTGCGGCGTGGCCTTTTCTTTGAGCTTTTATTTAACTCATTGGTTATATTGGTAAATCATAAATTGTTCCGAGCCAGTTCCGCCTTGCGGCCGATTGCCGCATGCGCTGGTCGGTGTCCCAGGACCGATCGTCGGCTGCCGGCAGGTTGTGCGTGATGTTTAGCACTAAGTACCTAAAAAACCATAACTTTTCGGGGTGAATATCGTAAAATCGGCGAAACTCCGTCGTTAAGTCGTTCAGCTGAAACATAAAAATAGTGCGGAACGGACGTAAAGGGATGAAAAAACTGAGTTTCTGGAAGGCCGATTGGTTTCTCGGGCTCTTGGTCGCCATGATCATGCTGGTAGCAGCGCGCGGCGACCTGATCCAGAGCCTGGAGCGCAAGGCCTATGACCTTGGTGTTCAAGCCGCCGCGCGCGCGCCGTCAGACCGCATTGCCGTGATCGCCATCGATGACGCGAGTATTGCCAACATCGGTCGTTGGCCGTGGTCGCGTGACGTACACGCGCGCATGGTCGATTTGCTGGCAGAGGCCAAGGCCAAGGTCATCGTCAACACCGTTTTCTTTTTCGAGCCGCAGCGCGATGCCGGCCTGGCGTATATCGAAAAACTGCTCAACTTGCAGAATGAGCTGGCGATGCAGGCGGGAGCCGATCCCAAGGCTGCTGTCGCGGTCGACGGCTTGGCGCGGATTGGGGCGGTGCTGACCGAAGCAGAACAGGCACTTAACACCGATCGCAGGCTCGCGGGCAGCATGCAGCGTGCCGGAAATGTTGTGCTGCCGATGGTCTTCCAGCAACTTGCCGAACCGCAAGGCAAGCCCGACAAGCCGTTGCCGACGTATGTGCTCACGAGCGGAATGGCCGGACCGCGCGGGGTGGGCACGTTGCCCCCGCCCGGTGTGTTTCCGCTGTATCCCATCGCGGAACTTGGCCCGGCCATCGCCGGCATCGGGCATCTGAATGCGGGTATCGATGTCGATGGCGCCGTACGTGCCGAACCTTTGCTGGTGCGCTATTACGACCAGGTATTTCCCGC
>JBFKCU010000040.1:0-11751 GCA_041620115.1 Burkholderiales bacterium
GGGTCGGTTTGGTGGCGACGCGGCCAATCTGGCCGGTTTCGTGCACCATCTTCAGGAACAGCCGTGCAGCGTAGGCCATGCGGATGCCGGGCGTATTCATTTCGGAGTGGATGACGCCAGTGGTGCGATCCACCACGAATTTTTTCTTGTCCTGCGAGTAGGGCAGGCCGGGCATGAAGCGCACGCTGGTGATCGTTCCGTAGGGGCGCACATTGCAATAGACACCGGCAGCAGTGCGCAGCGGCGCGTTGGCCGATTTGCCCGCGACGACGACTTTCTTGCCATTGTCGTTGACCATGAAGTCGCCCGCGGTGGACCACTTCAGAGCGGTGTAATCGAGCTTGCCGAACCATTCGAGCGAGACGAGTTTGGAGTCATGGCGGTACTGCGCCATCATCGGCACGCCGAGGAACGGCAATCCCAGCACGTCCAGCGCCATCAGCGTGCCATTGAGCGCGAACATGTCGGTGAACGCATGTGCCACGGGCTTGACGCCGCCATGGGCGTTGCCGCCTTCCCAGATGATCGCATCCTTGATGCCGCGGGGCTGCACCTTCGAGCGCTTGTAAATGCTGTCGAGCAGCTTGAAGAGGTCGCCATCCTGTTCTTCCTGCGCGATTTTGAGCAGGTCGAGTTTGTCAGTCATGATTCTTAATCTCCGTTCGAATTTGTTCGGTGTGATGATCGGCCTGTGCAGGCGATCGTTAGGAGCGTCCCGAAGGGATCCCTGAGCAGGATCGCGTCAACAGCTCCCGCGGTAATTCCCATGCTGGTCCGTCGCGGAATTATCGCATTTATTGCAATCCGCATAAATCATTGCGGCAACCGGCCCGCTATGACACCCGCGGCCCGGCGGGAATCTCTGGTTTCGGCAGAAAAAAGCCCGCATGACCGTAAGGTCTGCGGGCCTTGTTTCCTGCAGGGCCGCCGGCAGCGAACTGTCTGCGGCAAATTCACAGCTTCAGGCTGCTTGGATGTTTGAGGCTTGCTTGCCCTTCGGGCCCTGGGTAACCTCAAAAGACACTTTCTGACCTTCCTTCAGTGTCTTGAAGCCGTTCATCTGGATCGCGGAGAAGTGGGCGAAGAGGTCTTCGCTGCCGTCATCCGGAGTGATGAAGCCATAGCCTTTGGAGTCATTGAACCATTTCACAGTACCAGTTGCCATAGTGCCTACCTTGATAGAAAAGCGGATGGGCTCCGCGATTTGTTCGAGTTCCAAGGATCGCTTCGGCCAAACTGGTCTTGCGATAAAGCCTGAACCCCAACACCCGACTGCTTTCTAGGGTATTTGCCGGCGAAAGTCAAGTATGGGCCGGAAACCCCGTGACGGGGCGGTTTTTTTCCGTGTATTCCGGCACTTGAAAAAATCCCCAGTCCGGCGACAATAGGTTCCAAGAAGGTTTACAGGCACACAGGAGCGCGTTTACGGCTCAGCAAGCAGGCATGGCAAACAGGCAGCGTGAAGACACCGTCCTTGAGGCGAAACGGACCAAAACCAAGCCGCCCCCGATGTTCAAGGTGCTGCTGCTCAATGACGACTACACGCCCATGGACTTTGTCGTGGCCGTGCTGCAGCGGTTTTTTTCACTCAGTCGCGAACGCGCGACCCAGGTCATGCTGAAAGTCCACCGCGACGGCATGGGTGTTTGCGGTATATTTCCCCGTGATGTTGCGGCAACCAAAGTTGAGCAGGTAAAGTCGTACGCCAAGCAGCACCAACATCCGTTACAGTGTGTAATGGAAGAGAATTGAGGTCTCACCTGACGATGATCGGACAACCATGATTGCCCAGGAACTGGAAGTCAGCTTGCACATGGCGTTTATGGAAGCTCGTCAAAAACGCCACGAGTTCATTACGGTCGAACATCTGCTGCTGGCGCTGCTCGACAACCCGTCGGCGTCGGAGGTTTTGCGCGCGTGTGCGGCGAACGTGGACGAACTGCGCAAGCTGCTGGGCGACTTTGTCACCGAGCACACTCCCATATTGGCGGGCGAAGAGGTAGATACTCAGCCGACGCTGGGATTCCAGCGGGTGATCCAGCGCGCAATCCTGCATGTGCAGTCTTCGGGCAAGAAGGAAGTCACCGGTGCCAATGTGCTGGTGGCCATATTCGGCGAGAAGGATTCGCATGCGGTGTATTTCCTGCACCAGAAGGGTGTGACCCGCCTCGATGTGGTCAATTTCATTTCGCACGGCATCAGCAAGGTGCCGCAGACGCAGCAGGCCAAACCCGAAGGCGAGCCGGTAGAGGCGGAGCAGGAGGCGCAGTCCGGCGGCGCGCTGGAGGCGTATACGATGAACCTGAACGCGCTGGCGGCCGAGGGCAAGATTGATCCGCTGATCGGGCGCGATCATGAACTCGAGCGCGTGATCCAGACGCTGTGCCGGCGGCGCAAGAACAATCCCCTGCTGGTCGGCGAGGCCGGCGTGGGCAAGACCGCGATTGCCGAGGGGCTGGCGCGTCGTGTCGTCGAAGGTGACGTGCCGGACATCCTCAAGCGGGCCAATGTGCATGCACTGGACATGGGCGCGCTGCTGGCGGGCACCAAGTACCGGGGCGACTTCGAGCAGCGGTTGAAGGCCGTGCTGAAGCAGCTGACCGAGAACCCGCACGCGATCCTGTTCATCGACGAAATTCATACACTGATCGGCGCGGGCGCTGCGTCGGGCGGCACGCTCGATGCCTCCAACCTGCTGAAACCTGCGCTGTCCAGCGGCCAGTTGAAGTGCATCGGTGCCACGACCTACAACGAATTCCGCGGCGTGTTCGAGAAAGATCACGCCTTGTCGCGCCGTTTTCAGAAAATCGATGTCACCGAGCCAACCGTGGCCGAAACCGTGCTGATCCTGAAGGGGCTGAAATCGAGGTTCGAGGAACATCACGGCGTCAAGTACCAGCCCGCGGCGCTCAGTGCCGCTGCCGAACTGTCGGCCAGGTTCATCAATGACCGGCATCTGCCGGACAAGGCCATCGACGTCATCGACGAGGCCGGCGCCGCGCAGAAAATCCGTCCCAAGTCCAAGCAGAAGCGGGTCATCGGCAAGCACGACATCGAGGAAATCATCGCCAAGATCACCCGCATCCCGGCGCAGACCGTATCGGTCGATGACCGCAACGCGCTGAAAACCCTGGACCGTGATCTGAAGGCCGTGGTGTTCGGCCAGGACAAGGCGATCGATGCGCTGACCGCGGCCATTCGCATGGCGCGCAGCGGACTGGGCAACCCGGTAAAACCGATCGGCAGTTTCCTCTTCAGCGGCCCGACCGGTGTGGGCAAGACCGAAGTCGCGCGGCAACTGGCCTATGTCATGGGCGTGGAGCTGCTGCGTTTCGACATGTCCGAGTACATGGAGCGTCACGCCGTGTCGCGGCTGATCGGCGCGCCGCCCGGTTACATCGGTTTCGACCAGGGCGGCCTGCTGACCGAGGCGATCACCAAAAACCCCTATTCGGTGCTGCTGCTAGACGAAATTGAAAAGGCGCATCCGGACATCTTCAACATCCTGCTGCAGGTAATGGATCACGGCACATTGACCGACAACAACGGTCGCAAGGCGGACTTCCGCAATGTCGTGATCGTCATGACCACCAATGCCGGGGCGGCAGAGCTGTCGAAGTCGTCGATGGGCTTTACCGCGTCCAGGCAGGCGGGCGACGAGATGGGCGAAATCCGCCGCATGTTCACGCCGGAGTTCCGCAATCGGCTGGACGGCATCATTTCGTTCCAGGCGCTTGATCGCGCCATCATCCTGCGCGTGGTCGACAAGTTCCTGATGCAGCTCGAAGAGCAGTTGCACGAGAAGAAGGTCGACATCAGCTTTACGCCGGCGCTGCGTGAATTCCTCGCTGACAACGGCTTTGACCCGCAGATGGGCGCGCGGCCGATGTCGCGGCTGATTCAGGACACGATACGCAGCGCGCTCGCCGACGAACTGCTGTTCGGCCGGCTGGCCAGCGGCGGCAAGGTGACCGTCGACATGGGCGATGACGACAAAGTGCGGCTGGTCTTTGACGAAGAGGCCGTGGTCGGTGTGACCTGAGCGGATTATTGCAGGTTTGCTCCCTGAACCCCGGGTGCCGCTGGCATGCCGGGGTTTTTCATTTCCAGTGGGCGCGCGAATCGGCCGGGACTTGACCTAAATCAAAGCCAGAATCACACTAGTTCTGCAACGTGCAGGATAAGTGATCAGAGGCAGAACAAACCGGGCACTCGAGAGACCGGAACGTTGTTTCCACCCACCAGGAGGACATCACATGAGCAGTCACTGTGTTGTAACCGCGAAGCTTGCCGCGGTTGCGCTTGCGTTCGGTCTGGCGTTGCCTGCAATGGCGCAGAATGCCGGCTACGCCCGCAGCCTGGCGGCAACCTGTTTCACCTGTCATGGCACCGACGGACGCAGCGTCAACGGCGTGCCGCCCAGCCTTGCCGGGCAGAACAAGGATTATCTGCTGAAGCAGATGCAGGAGTTCCGCGACGGCAAGCGTCCGGCGACCATCATGCATCAGCATGCCAAGGGCTACACCAATGAACAGCTCGAGTTGATTGCGGGCTATTTTGCAGCGGTAACTCCCGGCCGCGCGACACCTGCGCCGGCCGTGCGCTAGGAGGATGTCATGATTGTATCCAGACGAGAATTCATGAAATGGGCGTCTGCCACTGCCGGAGTGACGGCGGTGGCCGGTTGCGCGACCGGCGCTAGCGGCGGGAGTGCCGGGCGGGTTGTGGTGGTAGGCGGCGGTTATGGCGGTGCAACTGCGGCGAAGTTTGTCAAAATGTGGGCACCGGACATTGCCGTGACCCTGGTTGAGCCCAGCCAGCATTTCATCTCCTGCCCGATCAGCAATCTGGTACTGGGCGGCAATGCGCAGATGGGCGATATCACCTTCAGTTACGACGGTTTGCGCAGGCGCGGCATACGCGTGGTCCACGACTCAGCGGTGGCCATAGACGCCGACAAGCGACAGGTCCGTCTGGCCGGCGGTGAAACGTTGCCCTATGACCGCGTGATCGTATCGCCGGGCATCGAATTCATGGTCGAGGCTATTCCGGCGCTGAAGAGCGCGGATGCGCAAAGCCGCATTCCTCACGCATGGAAGGCCGGTGCCCAGACGATTGCACTGCGCAAGCAGCTGGAGGCGATGAATAACGGCGGCGTCTATGTGCTGCAGATTCCGATGGCGCCGTATCGCTGCCCGCCCGGCCCGTACGAGCGTGTATGCCAGGTCGCCGACTATTTCAAGAAGGCCAAACCGAAATCGAAGATTCTCGTTCTGGATTCGAATCCGGATATTACTTCCAAGAAAGGCTTGTTCCTGGCCGCGTGGAACGGGATGTACAAGGGCATGATCGAGTATCGTCCGAACAGTGAAATTGCCGACGTCGATGTGAAAGGGATGACTGTCAAACTGCAGTTCGACAGCGTCAAGGGTGACGTGCTCAACGTCGTGCCGGCCATGCGTGCCGCGGACATCGCGGTCAAGAGCGGTTTGATTACCGCCAACAACCGCTGGTGCGGTGTTGACTGGCTGACCTGTGAGTCCACCGCGGTCAAGGGGGTGCACGTCCTCGGCGACAGCACCTTATCGGCGTCGGGCATGCCGAAATCGGGCAGCATGGCGAATCAGCATGCCAAGGTTTGCGCGGCGGCCGTCATTGCATTGATCAAGGGGCAGCCGGTCAATGCCGATCCGATGATGATGAACACCTGCTACAGCTTTGTCAGCGGCGACAGCGCGATGCATGTCGCATCGGTGCACCGCTATGACGCCGCGCAGAAATCCATCCTGCCGGTCAAGGGCAGCGGTGGCGTATCGGGCGCGGCCAGCAGTGCAGAAGGTACGTATGCCTGGGGCTGGGCGCGCAACATTTGGGCTGAGGCGCTGGTGTAATCGTTGCGGCAGGTTGCGGAAAAAGGGGCGCTCAGCGCCCCTTTTTTTGTGCGCCGTCCCGCCGGCGCGGCGGCACCCGCCACCAGGTCAGCGCCACCAGTACTGCGAAGCCCACGTAGGCCGCGGTAAATGCGGCTGGTGGCAGGTCGTAGTAGAGCAGGGCATGGACCCAGCGTGCGATGAAACTTTTCTCCGCGTCGATGCCGCGCAACGCGTCTTCCCACACCGTGAGCGGACACCAGATGCCGGCGAGGGCTTCGGCGCTGACAAAGAGGATCGCGGCGAGATGCAGGGCGCGGAATCTGAAGCTGCGGATCCATGACCAGCCGGTTGCAGCGCCGATCCAGATCAGCGGCAGGCTGCCGACAACAAACAGCACAAAGGCGAAGTGGACAAGGAGAATCAGGTCCGCGAGCAACAGCTTCACTGGTGGCGCCCCGGCATTGCCGTCAGGCGTTGCCTTTGGCCACCGGGTGTTTTCGGTCGCTGACCCATTCGCTCCACGATCCCGGATAGAGCCTGGACCCGGACAGTCCGGCGACTTCCATGGCCAGCAGATTGTGGCAGGCTGTCACGCCGGAGCCGCATTGGTGGACGGTGCTTTCCGGCGCGTAGCCGTTGAGCACCGCACTGAATTCCTGTTTCAGATCCGCCGGGGTCTTGAACCGGCCGTTGCCGTCGAGATTGAGCTTGAAGAACCGGTTGACGGCACCGGGAATATGGCCGGCAACCGGATCCAGCGTTTCATTTTCACCGCGGTAGCGGTCGGGGCTGCGTGCGTCCAGCACCAGCGTCTGGCCGTCATCGAGCTGCGCAAGCAACTGCTTGCCGTCGACGAGGGCTTGCGGCACCGCGCGGCCATTGTAGGAAACGGGTTCGACGACAGGCTGCTCGACCGTCAGTGGCAGGCCGGCGCTCGTCCACGCCGGCAGACCGCCGTCGAGCACGGCCGCCCGCGTATGTCCGACCCAGCGCAGCATCCACCACAGCCGCGACGCATAGACGCCACCGCTCTCGTCATAGGCCACGATCTGCGTGTCGTTGCTGATGCCGAGTGCGCCCAGGCGCAGGCAGAAGGTTGCAGGGTGCGGCAGCGGATGACGGCCGTTGAGGCCGGTCTTGGGACCTGACAGATCGACATCCAGATGCAGGAAGCGGGCGCCCGGAATGTGCCCGCTGCGATAGGCCTTGTAGCCGGCGCTGTAATTCGCCAGATCATGGCGGCAGTCGCAGATGACCCACTGCGGGTCATCCAGGTGGGCTGCAGTCTCTTTGGCGCTGACTAATGTCGTATGGGCCATTGCTACGATCCGCCGGCGTGGCTCGAGCGGCCAAAGGTAACAAACGCCAATCGAAAATCAAGCACAGAACGCCGCAGCAGCAGCCCGCCGCCCTGATGAACCAACATAAACAATTGATTTTATTGGTATTTTTATTTACAGGCTGGGGGCGATGGTGCGGCGCATGAATTCATGGAAATGCACCATGCCGTCTTCCAGCGGCGTCTGATAGGGACCGCTTTCGTTGCGGCCCTGTCGCCACAGCGCACGCCGGCCGTCGGTCATGCGGGCAATGATCTCGGCATCTTCCACAGCGGTTTCGCGATAGGCGGCCTGCTCGGCTTCGACAAACTCACGTTCGAACAGCGCGATGTCCTCGGGGTAATAGAATTCGACGATATTGCTGCACGCTTCAGGACCGCGCGGCACGATGGTGCTGACCACCAGCACGTGCGGATACCATTCAACCATGATGTTCGGGAAGTAGGTCAGCCAGATGGCGCCGTGGCCGGGCTGGCGGCCGTCGCTGTAGCGCAGGACCTGATCATGCCAGCGCTGGTACACGGGGCTGCCCGGGCGGGCGAGCGAATTCTTGATGCCGCAGGTCTGCACGCTGTACCAGTCCCCGAACTCCCACCGCAGATCAGACACATTGACGAAATGCCCCAGGCCCGGATGGAAAGGCTCGACGTGATAGTCCTCGAGATAAACCTCGATGAAGGTTTTCCAGTTGCAGGCGTACTCGTCGATTTCCACGCGATCGAGCATATAGCCGGAGAAATCCAGGTCTTTCATCACGCCCAGGCGGGCGAGATCGCGTGCCACATCGCGCTTGCCCGCGAACAACAGGCCGTTCCAGTTCGACAGCGGTGTGCGCGCCAGATCGAGGCAGGGATTCTCGGCAAAATGCGGTGCGCCCAGCAGCTTGCCGTCGAGACCATAGGTCCAGCGGTGCAGCGGACAGATGATGTTGCGGGCGTTGCCGCGCCCTTTGAGGATCACGGCCTGACGATGGCGGCAGAGATTCGACAGCAGCGCGACGCCGTTGGCATTGCGCACCAGAGCCTGGGCATTGTCGCGCCAGTCGAGCACATGATAGTCGCCGATGTTCGGCACCATCAGTTCATGGCCGACGTAGCCGGGCCCGTGATCGAACAGCAGACGCTGCTCGACTGCATGGATCCGCGGATCGAAGTACCACTCGACCGGTAATTGCGGAGAGGTCTTGCTGAACGCGGTAACGCTGGAGAGATCGGACATGCAGCGGATGGCTTACAGGTTAAACGGCCGGCGAGGGTGATTCAACATCATGATTCTTAAAGCGTTTCGGCGGCAAAAAAGAGCGGCTATTCTTTCCCAGGGGCCCCCAAAAGGCAACAACAATTTCCTTAACGTGGCGCGGGGATATTGGCTGACGAGCCTGCAACTTTCTGTTTATCAAAGGAAATGTCTCCAAAATGTGAGGTCACGCTGGCGCCGGTATTGTCGGTGTCGGCCATGATGGCCACACCACTCACCGGTGGCGCTTCGTCGCCGAATGCCGCACGGAAATCACGTGCGATATTGCGCTCGAAGTTCACCCACTGCCCGACACGTGCGCTGCCCGACTCGACGACGATCAACCTGACCCGATCCGTGTAGGCGCTGGATGCCACTGTTCCCGCCGGCGCCCGGCTATCCCAGACATAACACAGCGCTGCCGCAGGGAGCTTGGGATCGAACAGGGCGCGCGCCAGGCGCAGCTTGTTGCGTTCGAAGAACGGCAGTTTTTCCAGCGGGTAGTCGAACATCACGTAGAGTCTGGCGGCGAAGTCGTCCCCCTCCTTGGTGCGCAAATCAGCCTGGGCAATGACGTTGCTGATTTTCCAGCGCCAGCGCAGCCACGGAAGCTCCGCGGGGTTGACGCGAAGTTGCCGCGACAGACCGGATGCGCTGGCCGACGAATCGGCGCGCACCACAGTGACGCCGCCGTCGTCGACCAGCGTGTAGCGGGTGGCTGTGCTGATATTGGCCGATGTAATCGGCGTCCAGTCTGCCGGCAATGCCGTGCCGGGTCGCAATGCCGAGAACGCGGCGACCGGCAGCAGGTCGACTGCTGCCCATGCGCTCGACGCCAGGGCAAGCGCAAGCAACAGTGCAGGTTTAACCGGGAACCGGGGCATCCGGTAACAATCCCGATCGTTGCAGGCGCAGCACGTCTTCCGGGCGGTCGACATCCCACAGCGTTTCCAGTTCCCGCCAGCGCATGCCGAGCGCGCGCAACCGGGTGCGTGTCTGCGCCATCACCTGCGGCCCGCCCCAGTCGATGTCATTGAACAATTGTGCATGCATGCGCGAGAGCCCGATCAGCGCGTATCCGCCGTCTTCGGCGGGCACGAACACCGCGTCGTTGCCGTCGTGTAAGGCCGCTGCGGCGTCCTGCAGATGTCGCACGGTCAGCGCCGGGCAGTCGGTGCCGATGCAAAGCGCTACCGGGGTCCGTTGCAATGCGTCCGTAAACGCATAGTTCATGCGGTCACCGAGATTGGCCCCCTGCTGCACGTGCACGGTTGCGCCCTGAGCCGCTGCCGCGGACTGCAGAAACGGGTGTGCCGCATCGGGGGCGCACCACAATTCGATTCGCGCCGGCATAGCGCTCCGTGATGTGGACAAGGCATGCGTGAGCAGGCGGGCATGCAGCGCCGCCGCGCCGTCGGCACCCAGCAGCGGGATCAGTCGCGTTTTGGTGACGCCGGCGACCGGTGCCCGCGTGAACACCAGGATCGCGACGTCAGGGTTTGTGGCGGGCATATTGTGCTGCGAGTCGGTTCGGGTCGGCGCCCAGCCAGTACGCCAGGCGCAGGCGCCACATCATCAGCATCGTCGCCCACACGCCGTGCTTCTCCCAGCGCCGCCCGGAGGTGGTGAGCTTGTGTGCGATACACAGTGGGGCACCGTAGATCTTCAGCCGGCGCGAGAGCGCGATGTCCTCCATCAGTCCGATCTCTGGAAAGCGACCCGCTGCTTCAAACAGCGACCGCGTTACGAACATGCCCTGGTCGCCGGTGGCTATCCCCGTGAGTCGCGACCGCCAGTTCATCAGGTGTGCGATTACGCGGAGCATGGGGTGCGTACCGGTGATGCGGACATCGAAGCGCCCCCAGCTGCGACGGCTGCGCGACAGGCCGTTGATCATCAAACCGTCGGCGCCATCGGGCAGGCGCGAGTCGGCGTGCAGAAAACAGAGAATTTCACCATTGGCCACTTTTGCGCCGGCGTTGAGCTGCCGCGCGCGTCCCGGATCGGCAGTGATCACCCGGTCAGCGCTGCTGCCGGCGAGCGCGACCGTGTCGTCGGTGCTGCCGCCGTCAGCAATGACAACCTCAGCGCCGCGTTGCCGCAGCGGTTGTAGGCTGGCGAGCAAAGCCGGCATGTTCTCGGCTTCATTGAGTGTGGGGATGATGATGGACAGCGACACAGCGTACCGGACCGGCGGTGAATGCCTATTTCTTCACGTCGTTCAATGCCCAATCATAATCCAGGTGGCGGATGGCGGCCTTGCGCTCGCTGATCGCCTGCCGGTGTGCCGGCGTGTCGGCCAGCAGTTGCGCGTACTGCGCAAAAAACTGTTCCCGCGACTGCATTGCCGGGCTCTTGCCGTCGAAGCCGCGGTAGCCGCTGGTCCAGTCTTCGCTGAACCATTTGAAGATCTCCGATACTTCGAGTGCGTTGTCCTGCGCGTTGTAGCGGTTGCGTGTCCGGTCCGATAAAAAGCGGCGGGTCTGTTCCTCGAGTTGCGCGTCAAGGCGCGCGGCGATGTATGGTTCCTCGCGCAGCATCGGGCAGCCGACCGAGGCGCAGTTCGCGGCGAAATGCACCCGTGGTTCGTTGTAGGCGCCGGGTTTGCGCAGGGTCTCGTGTTCGATCATGTCGAGCGTGAATTCGCGGCCCAGCAGCGTGAAAAATCTGTCCTTGAACGGATTGCCGAAAATCTTGCCGAAATCCCAGATGGATTTGATGTTCGGATAACGCGTGAGGATTTTTTCGACGGTGTAAGCGTTGTAGGCATTGAGCAGAAAAGCCATCTGTTGCGGTTTGGTCCAGCCGGCAAATTCCTGGGCGCCAACTCTGGACAGCGTTTCAAGATAACGCTTCAGTGCCGCGCGGTCCTGGGCCATGCCGGCGTATCGCAGCTGCGAGGCTTTGCCGCCATCGATCAGCACGACATGCTTTTTCAGCAGTGCGGCCCAGGCCGGATGGTCGTGGTCGAATGTCTGAGCCGCGCTGGTCGCCGGGATCGTCGCCAGCATAAGGATGAGCAAAAATTTTTTCATAAAATCAAATAAAACAATAAGTTAAATATTCAGTGCCGGTGCTTTAAATTCGCCGGGGGTGGCCCTGGCTCGCCGCTCCTTTGGGACTACCCTGCGCTGCTCGTGGTTTCGGGCGGCGGCGCAACCCGCGAGCGAGCTCGTTAACAATCGGCGCCTTGGGTGCGATGCGTTTTCAATGGCCAGGACCGTTGCGCCGCCCGCACAGTGCTCGCCGAATACTCCCAAAACCACTGCGCCGCTCGGCGGCTCACAAGGGACTCAAATGCA
>JBFKCU010000041.1:0-11723 GCA_041620115.1 Burkholderiales bacterium
CGACATCGGTGAAGCGGATCGCGTTTCCGCCGCGGTTGAGCTGCAGCGCGCGCTGGTCACGCACGACCGCGTAACCGGGCACGTTCTGGCTGTTGCCGCCGCCGCGGAAGAACTCGGGCGACAGCGCGCCGGGCCGGGCGGTGCTGTAGATGGTGAGTGCGGTGGCACCGGCTTCGGCTTGCGCGGCGAGCGCGGCAGGCGCGAGGGCAACGAGGGGGGCGGCGAGCACGGCGCGGCGGATGCAGGGAGGCAGGCGTTTCATTGTTGTTCCTTTCGTGTAGGTCATGACGCTTTAAACGCGGCCCCGCCGGCCGCGGGGTTAACGCCGGGCTGGCCCGGGCATAAATCCTCTACAATCAAATACCTGTATACCTGCGAGGCCGGATCACATGCAAAGCGTATGTCTGTTCTGTGGTTCCAATCCCGGAAAAGTTTCCGCATACGCCGACGCCACGCGTGCGCTGGTCGGCATCGCCGCAGCGGCCGGCCTGAAAATCGTCTTCGGCGGCGGCAATATCGGGCTGATGGGCGTGGTGGCCGAGGCGGCGCTGGCGGCGAATGCGCATGTCATCGGCGTCACCCCGCGCCGGCTGCTCGAGCGGGAGGTGGTGCACACGGGGCTGAGCGAACTGCATGTGGTGGATTCGATGCACGAGCGCAAGGTCATGATGGCGAACCTGGCCGATGCCTTCATTGCATTGCCCGGCGGCATGGGCACGTTGGACGAGATTTTCGAAATGCTGACATTGACCCAGCTCGGCATGCAGCGCAAGCCGAGCGGCTTTCTCAATGTCGCGGGGTTTTACAACCACCTGCTGGGTTTTCTCGATCACGCCACCGAGCAGCGCTTCATCCGCGACCAGCACCGCGACATGATCGTCGCCGATGACGATCCGGCGCGGCTGATTGCGCGCCTGCAGGCGTGGGCCCCGCCTGAAGTCAGCAAATGGCTGGAACCGCGGCAGGGTTGAGGCCGCGCGGTTGCGCCAGCCTGCTGATGCGCATATAAGTAATTTTAAATCCGCCGATCCGCGGATGTCCCTACAATGGCGCGTGATTCATTGCGCGTAATCCATTGAATATATTGAACATCCGATGACAGCAGCCACGCCGCTCACGGCCGACCAGGTCGCGACCAAGAACACCACGTGCTACATGTGCGCGTGCCGGTGCGGCATCCGCGTGCACCTGAAAAACGGCGAAGTGCGCTACATCGAGGGTAATCCCGAGCACCCGCTGAACAAGGGGGTGATCTGTGCCAAGGGCGCGTCCGGGATCATGAAACAGTATTCGCCCGCGCGATTGACGCAACCCTTGCGGCGCAAGGCAGGCTCCGAGCGCGGTGCGGGCGAGTTCGAACCCGTCAGCTGGGACGAGGCGTTCCGCACGATGGAAGAGCGGCTGCGCAAGATTCGCGCGACCGACCCGAAAAAATTCGCATTGTTCACGGGCCGCGACCAGATGCAGGCCTTGACCGGCATGTTCGCGCGCCAGTTCGGCACCCCGAACTATGCGGCACACGGCGGTTTCTGTTCGGTCAACATGGCTGCCGGCATGATCTACACCATCGGCGGGAGCTTCTGGGAGTTCGGCGGTCCCGACCTGGAGCGCGCGCGGCTGTTCGTGATGATCGGCACGGCCGAGGACCATCACTCGAATCCGCTGAAAATCGCGATCTCGAAATTCAAAAGGAATGGCGGTCGCTTCATTTCGGTGAATCCGGTGCGCACCGGCTATTCGGCAATCGCCGATGAATGGGTGCCCATCCGTCCCGGCACCGATGGCGCGCTGCTGCTGGCGCTGACCCATGAAATCATCAACACCGGGCTTTATGACCGCGATTTTCTCGCGCGCTATACCAACTCCGGTTATCTGATCAATCTCGATCCGGCCAGTGACCGCTGCGGCATGCCGGCGCGGTCGGGTGCCTCACCCACGGGCGACAACCCGGATCAGGTCCATGACCAGTTGTGGTGGGACCGCCACACCAAGCGCGCGGTGGTCAATCACGCGCCCGACGCGGATCCGGCGCTGCTGGGCAGTTATCGACTCGATGACGGTACGCCGGTCAAGCCCGCGTTCCAGTTGCTGCTCGAGCGCGTCAAGGAATACACGCCGGAGTGGGCGCAGGAGATCACCGGCATACCGGCGGACACCATCCGCCGCCTCGCGCACGAGATGGGCATCACCGCGCGCGACCAGCGGATCGAACTGCCGATCGCGTGGACCGATTCCTGGGGGCGTGAACATGACACCGTCACCGGCAATCCGGTGGCCTTCCATGCCATGCGCGGCCTCGCGGCGCATTCGAACGGGTTTCACACGGTGCGCTCGCTGGCGATCCTGATGGCATTGCTGGGCACCATCGATCGTCCCGGCGGCTTCCGCCACAAGGCGCCGTTCCCGCGCGCGATTCCGCCGGTGGCCAAGCCACCGAAAGGGCCGGAAGCGGTGCAGCCGGATACGCCGCTCGCGGGTCTGGCGCTGGGCTGGCCTGCAGGGCCGGATGATCTCTGTGTCGATGCCGCCGGCAGACCGGTCCGCATCGACAAGGCGTTTTCGTGGGAATACCCGCTGGCGGTGCACGGCATGATGCACAACGTGATCACTAATGCCTGGCGCGGGGATCCGTACCGCATCGACACGCTGATGATCTTCATGGCCAACATGGCATGGAATTCGACCATGAACACGGTCGAGGTGCGCAAGATGCTCAACGATCGTGACGAGCAGGGCGAGTACAAGATTCCGTTCCTCATCGTCTGCGATGCCTTCCAGTCGGAGATGACGGCGTTTGCCGACCTCGTGCTGCCCGACACCACGTACCTCGAGCGTCATGACGTGATGTCCATGCTCGACCGGCCGATTTCGGAGTTCGACGGGCCGGCGGATTCGGTGCGCATTCCGGTGGTGCCGCCGAAAGGCGAATGCAAACCCTTTCAGGAAGTGCTGATCGAACTCGCTTCTCGACTGAAACTGCCGGCCTTCGTGACCGCGGCGGGTGCGCGCAAATACCGCGACTATCCGGATTTCATCGTCAACTTCGAAACCGAACCGGGCTCGGGCATAGGGTTCCTCTCCGGCTGGCGCGGCCGCGGTGGCGAGAAATCCATGGTCGGTGAGCCCAACCCGCGGCAGTGGGAAATGTACGAAAAGAACAACTGCGTGTTCCATCAGCGCCTGCCGCGCTCCTACCAGTACATGCGCAACTGGAACCAGGGTTATCACGAGTGGGCGCGACGCACGCGCGTGCGCCGCTACACCGATCCCATCGTGATCCAGATCTATTCCGAGGTGCTGCAGAAATTCCGCATGGCGGCACAGGGGCGCGGTGCGACCACCCGGCGGCCGCCGGCGCATCTCAAGGAACGCATCGAAACCTTTTTCGATCCGTTGCCGTTCTACTATGCGCCGCTCGAAGTGCAGACTACGGACACTGCGCGCTATCCACTGGCAGCGATCACCCAGCGGCCGATGGCGATGTATCACTCCTGGGATTCGCAGAATTCCTGGCTGCGTCAGATACACACACATAACCTATTGTTTATAAATGGAAAAATGGCATCATCGCAGGGCATTGCCGATGGCGATTGGATCTGGGTGGAGTCGATGCACGGGCGGGTGCGCTGCATGTGCCGCACCAGCGAAGCCGTAGAGCCGGGCACGGTGTGGACCTGGAATGCGATCGGCAAGGCGCAGGGCGCGTGGGCACTGGCACCGGATGCCAACGAGGCGCGCCGCGGCTTCCTGCTGAACCATGTGATCAGTGAAGAACTACAACTCGCGGACGGTGCGCGGGTATCCAATTCGGATCCGGTGACAGGGCAGGCGGGCTGGTACGACGTCAGGGTGCGCATCAGCAAGGCCGGCGCCGATGAACCCGCGGAAACCTCGCCGCAGTTCGCGGCGGTGCCCGCGGCGCCGGGCACCAGCACGGTGCGCCGCCTGTGGCAGGCGTTTGTCGCCGGCAAAGGAGATTACAAATGACCCAGCTCGCGTTGGTGATCGATTTGAATGTCTGCGTGGGCTGCCATGCCTGCGTCACCAGCTGCAAGGAATGGAATACGTCAGGCCCGGCCGGTTTCATGTCGGATGACAATCCCTATGACCGTGATCCCACCGGCACCTTTTTCAACCGCGTGCAGACTTTCGAAGTCGGCGAATATCCTGACACGCAAACCGTGCATTTCCCGAAATCCTGCCTGCATTGCGAGGATCCGCCGTGCGTGCCCGTGTGCCCGACGGGGGCGAGTTACAAGCGTCCCGAGGACGGCATCGTGCTGGTCGACTACGACAAGTGTATCGGCTGCAAATACTGCTCGTGGGCATGTCCGTACGGCGTACGCGAAATCGACGAGCATCAGAAGGTGATGAAGAAATGCACCTTGTGCGTGGACCGCATTTATGACGCGAGACTGCCCGAGGCCGAGCGCAAGCCTGCGTGCGTGCTGGCCTGTCCGACGAACGCGCGGCTCTACGGCGACATCCATGACACGGAGTCCGTGGTATCGAAGGCGATACGCGAAAACGCCGGTTATGCGCTGATGCCCGAGTGGGGCACGCAGCCGGCGAATCACTATCTGCCACGCCGCAAGACGGCGATGCGCATCCACGAGGATGAACTGGATCGCGCGGCAAATCCGCTGAAAATCGACGGCCGCCTGCCCAAGCCCGGCGTCAAGGATCCGTCGCTCGACGACGTCACCTCCTGGTAGCCGCGAACCTATGAATCCGGCCTTCTCGGTAATTTTGCTGACCACGCTGATCGGTGCGGGCCAGGGCCTGTTTCTGGCGCTGTACGTAATCGAAGTGCGCGTGGCTACGGGATTGCTCGCGGCGCCGTCCGCGGCGTTCTACTGGATCGGCAGCGCCATCGCACTGTTCCTGCTGGCCGCGGGATTGCTCGCGTCCTTTTTCCATCTTGGCCACCCGGAGCGTGCCTGGCGCTCGGCGGCGATGTGGCGCACGTCATGGCTGTCACGCGAAGTGATCGTGCTGCCGGCGTTCATGGCGGCAGTAGCGGCCTACGGCTGGGCGCACTGGCAGGGCATATCCGGCACGCTGGTGCTGGGTGGCGGCGGGGTCGTGCTGTGCATGGGACTGTTTCTGTGCACGGCAATGATTTATGCCTGCATCAAGTTCCTGCAGGAATGGGCGACGCCGCTGACCTTCGTCAATTTTACCGTCCTCGGCTGTGCCTCAGGCGTCACCCTTGCGGCGGCGCTGGCGGCGTATCGCGGCGAAACCATGGTCGATGTCATCGTGGCCTGGGCGATTGCGCTGACGCTGGCCGGACTGATCACGCGGGGCGCAGCGCTGTGGCGCAATGCGCGGCTCAAACCGCGTTCCAGCCTGCAGACCGCGATCGGCATCAAACATCCGCGCATCGTGCAGAAGGCGCAGGGTTTTATGGGCGGGTCATTCAACACCCGCGAGTTTTTCCACGGCCGCGGGCCGGGCACGCTGCGCGGCGTGAAATGGATGTTCCTGCTGTGTGCCTTTGTCATACCGGCCGCATTGCTGGCGGCAGCGCTGGCCGCACCGGGGCCCCTGCCGGTGGCCACGGCTTTTGTCGTGCAGTTCCTGGGCCTCGTGGCTGAACGCTGGTTCTTTTTTGCCCAAGCCAATCATCCGCAAAACCTTTATTATCAGACGGTCTCCTGACCCTTCTGATAATCAGTAGCCGCATGCCCCCGCTGCAATTACTGCGCATCCGTGCGCAGCAATCCTACCATTCGGTGCGCAGTCTGACGCATCGCGAAAAGCAGCGCCTGATCGGCGAACTGCAGCAGACCCGGGGGCTGATGCCCATTCTGATGAAGCAGCGTAACGGCCAGCGCTGGAGCAAGGAGGACAAGGCCCTGCTGCGCGGGCATGTCCGGCGGCTGTCGGGCCTGAGCCCGTATCTGGTGCTGATCGTGATGCCGGGCGGATTTTTTGTGTTGCCGGTATTCGCCTGGTGGCTGGACCGGCGGCGCCGCTCGGCGCGTGCCGGGCCGCCGGCAAAAAAACCCTGAAGCTCCCGCCGCCGGGTGCCCATGAACGTCCATGGGTTCTGTTCGGCCGGGGCCATCCCGGTGAAAGCCGTTACAATCGTGCGCTGGACAAGAGTGCGGCTGTGGATCGATCGATGGCCGCCGGTTGAGGGAGGACGGGCATGACCGGCACAACACGCAGGACGGCATGCGGCATTTTTTCTTCATGCACGTGGCTCGAGATCGGGCCCGGCGGCGTCGCGACGGCCTGTGGCGCATTGCGGCTTTCCCGCGACTGATCCGCGATGGTCGCGATCTGGTATCTGATTGTTCTGGCGCCGTTGATCGCCATTCCGATCCTGTGGTGGAACTACCACCGCAAGGTGCGGCAACGTGAGAGCGAGTCGGGTGCGCGCTGGGAACAGTTCGCATCGGCGACAAGAACAGCGGTGAAGGAGCCGGCTGTGGCCGGAACCGTGGCGCCTCCGGCGGGCACGGCCGCAGGCGTCGCGCCTGCAGCCGTTGCGGCACCGCAGTTTGCCCGCCGTGCGCGGACGCTGGATGCGGCGCAGACCGTGCTCTATTACCTGCTC
This sequence comes from Burkholderiales bacterium, assembly GCA_041620115.1. Classification (GTDB taxonomy): domain Bacteria; phylum Pseudomonadota; class Gammaproteobacteria; order Burkholderiales; family SG8-41. The sequence goes on from JBFKCU010000041.1 coordinate 6,569, forward strand.
AAGAACGCCTTGCCGGATCACGAGGTCATGCCGCAGCTGACGCTGGCGAGCGTCCTTGACGTGCCTGGCGTAGCGGGGTCGGAACGCGAGCAACGGATGCGCGGCCTGACCCATCACACCGCAGATTTCGTGGTCTGCAACAAGGCACTGCAGGTGGTGGCAGTGATCGACCTGCTGGATCAGGAACCCCCTGCGGCGCTGACGGCGCCCGCGGATTTCAAGAGCCGGTGTCTGGCGCAGGCGGGCATCCGCCACCTGCGATTGACGCGAAAAAACCTGCCCAAACGGGACGCCGTGCGCGCATTGGTGTTGGGGCCCTAGGACCGGGCGGTGCCGGGTGGGGCATTGGGCGGCGAGTCTAAATTGTGAAAAAAGCTTGCTTGGTGGATATGCGCTCGGATCAGCATGGCACGCGAAATTCTAAGCTGGATTTGAATGTCTTGCCCGAGAATAAATAGGTAAGTCATTGAAATTAAACGATCTGATGGGTTGACCCTTGGCGATCTGTCTACTATAATTGCCGGCTTTCGTAGCCCCTGTTAACCGTGAATTAGTTGATTTTTATATATTGAAACAAGGTGAAAACGCTGCCCGCTGAATCTGTGGCGCCGGCGTCGTCCAAAGCTCTTTTCAGAGAACCCCGAAACTCCGACGGCGCGGCCATCTACCAACTCGTTCGTGCCTGTCCCCCGTTGGACCTGAATTCCGCGTACGCCTATTTGCTGGTGTGCGCGCATCACGCGAAGACCTCCATCGTTGCCGAAACACCCGACGGCATCAGCGGGTTTGTTTCCGCGTACCGGGTGCCCGCATCGCCCGAAACCCTTTTTGTCTGGCAGGTTGCAGTGGCGCCCGTCGCACGCGGGCAGGGCCTGGCGCTGCAGATGCTCGAGCAACTGCTGGCCCGGCCGGCGCTGGCCGGCTGTCACTGGCTGGAAACCACGGTGACGCCATCCAACAAAGGCTCGAGGCGCGTGTTCGAGCGACTCGCCATGCATTTGAACGCGCGCAGCGAAGAGCGCGATTTTTTTACCGCCAAGGATTTTCAGGATCCGCATCACGAGCCCGAGATGCTGATCCGTATCGGCCCATATGCACGATGAGCCGGTTTGTTTCACGGGCAAAGGAGAACAGAAACATGAGTTTGAAAGTATTTAATCGACTGGAATCGGAAGTGCGGGGTTACATCCGTTCGTTTCCCACGTTATTCAACAAGGCGCGCGGCTCCAAGCTGATCGACGAGGAGAACAACGTTTACATCGATTTCTTCTCCGGCGCCGGCACGCTGAACTACGGACACAACAACCCGGTGATCAAGCAGGACATGCTCGATTACCTGGAATCGGACGGCATCATTCACGGCCTCGACATGGCGACCAAGGCCAAGAAGGAGCTGTTGGAAGCGCTGGACCGCATCATCCTCAAGCCGCGCGACCTGAACTACAAGGTGCAGTTCCCGGGACCGACGGGGACCAATGCGGTGGAAGCGGCGCTGAAGCTGGCGCGCCTGATCAAGGGACGTTCGACCGTGGTGTCCTTCACCCACGGATTCCACGGTGTTACCGGCGGTGCCCTGGCCACGACGGCAAATGCGAAGTATCGCGACGCGGCGGGCACCACACTCGACGACACGGTGTTCATGCCCTACGACGGTTATCTCGGCGACGGCGTGGATACCACGGAGTATCTGGAGCGCATGGTCGCCGATCGCAGCAGCGGCATGGATCATCCTGCGGCGGTGATCGTCGAGACCGTGCAGGGCGAGGGCGGCATCAATGTGGCCAGCGCGGCGTGGCTGAAGGCGCTCGAACAGGTGTGCCGGCGCCACGACATGCTGCTGATCGTCGATGACATCCAGATGGGCTGTGGCCGCACCGGCAGTTTCTTCAGTTTCGAGGAATCCGGCATTTCGCCCGACATCGTCACGCTGTCCAAGTCCATCAGCGGCATCGGCCTGCCGATGGCGCTGGTGCTGATGAAGCCGGAGCTCGATGTCTGGGCGCCCGGCGCCCACAACGGCACCTTCCGCGACAACAACCTCGCGTTTGTCACCGCCCGCGCGGCATTGATGCATTACTGGAGCGATGATGCATTCCAGCAGTCGGTACGGCGCAAGGGCGTGGTCATGCGCAACTGGCTGGAACACATCGCAGCGGATTATCCCGCGGGAGAATTCACGGTGCGCGGGCGCGGCATGGTGCAGGGGCTGGCTTCCGCAGATGAAGCGCTGGCCGCAAAAATCGCGGCGCGATGTTTCGAGAAGGGTCTGGTCATCGAAACCTCCGGGGCGGATGACGTGCTGAAGCTGCTGCCCGCGCTGACCATCGACGAGCAGTTGCTGTGCAAGGGCCTGGATATCATCGAGGAAAGCGTCGCGCACGTGCTCAGCGTCCAGCGCGTACAGGGCACCGACCGCAAAGTCAAATACATCAACTTCAGGGCGGCGCGATGATTGTCCGCAAGCTCGACGACATCAAGGGCACGGCGCAGGATGTCAAGACCTCCAACTGGGTCAGCCGGCGCCTGCTGCTGGCGCGCGACGGCATGGGGTTTTCGCTGCACGAGACGACGATTTTTGCCGGAACCGAGACGCACATCTGGTACCAGAACCATCTGGAGGCCGTGTATTGCATTGGAGGCTCCGGCGAGATCGAGACGGTGGCGGACGGTAAGGTGTATCCGATCACGCCCGGCGTCGTTTATGCGCTGGATCACCATGATGAGCACTACCTGCGCGCCCATGAGGACATGCGGATGGTGTGTGTGTTCAACCCGCCGCTGACCGGCGGTGAGGTGCACGACGAGAATGGCGTCTATCCGCTGCCAGCCGAAGTCGCGGAATGAAAGCATAAGGAGATTCACGAATGGTTCTTGTTTCAGACATCTATCAGTCACGCACCGACAACGAGGCCGCAATCATCCTGCGACAGGATCCCGTGGTTTACCCGGGGCCGTACGAGCAGGGTGAGTTCGCGCTGTCGGAGCATCAGCTGCGCGGTTATCGCAAGAACGGTTTCATCCACCTGCGCGGCCTGTTGAGTGAGGTGGAAGCGGCGGAGCTGCTGCGCGAAGCAAAGCAGGTTGCCGCCGCCAGCGGCCGTGACCGCCGTCCCGAGGCGGTTTACGAGCCTGACGGCCGCGACGTGCGTTCGGTGTTCCGGGTGCACCGGCTCAGCCGCGTCTTTGACCGGCTGGTGCGGGATGGCCGCCTGCTGGATGTGGCACGGCAGATACTCGGCAGCGATGTCTATGTGCACCAGTCCCGGGTGAATCTGAAGCCCGGATATGCGGGCAAGGAGTTTCACTGGCATTCCGATTTTGAAACCTGGCATGTCGAGGACGGCATGCCGCGCATGCGCGCCGTGAGCTGTGTCGTGCTGCTGACTGAAAACAACGAGTTCAACGGTCCGCTGATGCTGGTGCCCGGTTCGCACATGCATTACATCTCGTGCATCGGTCGCACGCCGGCCGATCATTACAAGAAATCACTGCGCAGACAGGAGTACGGGGTGCCCGATCACACCAGCCTTGATTTCCTGATTGACCGCGGCGGCCTGCAGTCGGCCAAAGGGCCTGCCGGATCGGTGCTGTTTTTTGACTGCAATGCCATGCATGGCTCGAGCAGCAACATTTCGCCCTTTCCGCGCTCGAACCTGTTCTGCGTGTACAACAGCGTGGAGAATCACCTGCGCGATCCGCAGGACGGTCTGCAGCCGCGCCCCGAATTCGTCGCGGCTCGCGACGACGTGGCGTTGCTCGAGCGCCTTGATCCGCCGCAACCTTGAGCGACGACGGCTACGGAGCAGCGGCCCGCCTGCATGAGCGCCGGGCATTTCTCACGGGCCTGGCCGGCACGGCGCTCTTGCCGTTCATCGCCGGCTGCGGTGAGGAGAACGGCGGGCGTGAACCGCAGATCAGCACACTGGAATGGGCTCGCCATAAGGGCCGGCTGCGCATCGGCTACGCCAACGAGGCGCCGTATGCTTATTACGATACGGCGGCAAGCCGGGTGACGGGTGAGGCGCCCGAAATTGCGCGCATGGTGCTGACCGAACTCGGGATCCCGGAGGTCGAGGGCGTGCTGGCCGAATTCGGATCGCTGATCCCGGGATTGAAGGCGCGGCGCTTCGACATCATTGCCGCGGGCATGTATATCCTGCCGGAACGCTGTCGCGAGATCGCGTTTTCCGATCCGACCTACCGCGTCGGCGAGGCGTTCGTCGTCGCGCGCGGCAATCCCCATCGTCTGCACAGTTACGCCGACGTGGCGCAAAACCCGCGCGTGCGCCTCGCTGTGGTGGCCGGCGCGGTGCAGCGCAGCTACGCGCGGAGCAGCGGTGTGCCCGACGATCGCGTCATCGTGTTTCCGGATGCGGTCAGTGCCATGGAAGGCGTGGGTGCCGGCCGTGCGGAGGCATATGCGGCGACCAGCCTGACCGTGAATGATCTGCTGGCGCGCAGCGATGGCGGACTGGAGCGGGCGAAGCCGTTTGCGGATCCGCTCATCAACGGCGTGACGGTGCAGGGGTACGGCGCATTCGGCTTTCGCAACATGGATGTCGGGCTGCGCGCTGCGTTCAACGGCGTGCTGGCGGGATTTGTCGGCACGGCACGCCACCTCGAGCTGGTGCAGCCGTTTGGTTTTACCGAACAGGAAATGCCGGGCAAAGTCACGGCGGAAACGCTGTGCGCGGCCTGACGCCCGGCCAGCGGGTTGGCTGTGTCGTACGCTGAACTGGCGGCAACGCTGTGGACCGGTCTGCTGGTCACGGTGCAGGTGACTGGGGGCGCTGCGCTGGTCGCGGTGGTGATGGCGATCATCGCCGGGCTGACCCGCTGTTCGGGTAACCGGCTGCTGCGCTGGCCGGCCGCCGCATATGTGGAGGTATTTCGCGGTACGTCTGCACTGGTGCAGCTGTTCTGGATCTATTTCGTGCTGCCGCGGTTCGGCATCGACATCGGTGCCATTGCCGCTGCGATTACGGCATTGGGCCTGAACGCCGGTGCCTATGGTGCGGAAGCGGTGCGCGGTGCGTTGCGCGCCGTGCCGCAGGGGCAGCGCGATGCGGCGGTTGCGCTCAACCTGACGCCCGCGCGCACGCTGTTGCGCGTGATCTGGCCGCAGGCGGTCCCGCTGATGCTGCCACCGGCCGGC
>JBFKCU010000042.1:0-11553 GCA_041620115.1 Burkholderiales bacterium
CCCGAACAAATTGAGTTTCGCGACGCCGTGCGCGATTTCGTCAATCAGGAACTGAAACCGGCGGCGATCGACCCCAAACGCCTTGAGCCCTTCGAGAAACCGTTAATGACGGATTTTCTTGACCAGCTGTCGCAAATGGGGCTGCGCGGTCTCGGTTTGCCGGAGGATGCAGGCGGTGCCGGCGCGGACCTGTTGACGTCGTGCGTGCTGCTGGAGGAGATTGCGGTCGGTGATGTCGATGTCGCTGTGGCACTGGGTGAAACTTCACTGCTGGCACGCGAGGTGCATATGGCGATGGGCGATGCGCAGCGCAAACGCTGGATGCCGAAATTCGAAAGCAACGACCGGTTTCATCTGGCGCTGATTGCGCGTGATGCCGACACGGAGCGCGGCTGGAGCTACTACCAGGCGCTGCCGGAACATGATGTGCCGGTTGGCACGCCGGACATACTGGCGAAGCGTTCTGGCAAGGGCTGGGTGATCAACGGGCTTGCGCCTTTTGTGTCGAACGCGCCAGTGGCGGGATTATTCATCGTGCAGGCGAAGGTCGACGACGAAGACGGCACGGTAACCGTATTGGTGGGCAGTGATGCGAAGGGTTTGTCGATCGACGAAGAACTTCCGGCCTTCGGCGAAGGCGGCGCACATGCGCGCTGGGGGCACGGCGCCATCGCCTCCGTGACGCTGGACGGCTGCCAGGTCGGGGAAGGGGATGTCATTGCCGCAGATGCGGCGCGTCGACTGCTGTACGGAGATTTGCATGCGCGTCGCATGGTGCAGATGACTGCGATCAATGTCGGTGTGTCGCGCGCCGCGTACGAGGCAGCGCTGGATTATGCCAAGATGCGCTGGCAGGGCGGGCGTCACATCGTTGAACATCAGGCAATCGGCATGAAGCTGGCCGATGTGGCGATCCAGCTGGAGGCTGCACGCGGCCTTGCATTGAAGGCCGCCTATGTCGCAGATCATCCGGATGCAGTCAGTGATCGCAGCGTGAATGACCTGCCCTGGCATGCGGTGGCGCGCACCTTCGCGGCAGAATCGCTGCATCGCGCAACGCTGGAAGCCGCGGAATGTTTTGGCGCGATGGGCGTGATGCGCGACATGCCGCTGCAGAAATACGTGCACGACACGCTGGTGATGAAGCATTCGGTCGACGCGGATTTGGCATCGCCGCTGGTGGTGGCGGAAGCCGTCGCCGGCTATGCGCGCTGATTGTCATATAGCCTGTTGATTTATAAATAAATTTTTGAGGAACGGGAATGGACTTTTCATTGAACGAGGAGCAGCGCCACTGGCAACAGGAAGCCCGCAAATTCGCCGAAGAGGAAGTGCGGCCGATTTCGCTGGCGCGTGACCAGATCGCCGATCCGAAGGAGACCTTCGACTGGAACATCATCAGGAAGGGATCCGAACTGGGGTTCCGCACGCTGGCCGTGCCCAAGGCATGGGGCGGCCACGAAGCCGATTTCGTGACCCAGGCACTGGTGATGGCGGAACTGGCGCGTGGTGACAGTTCGGTGTCCAAGACTTTCAGCCAGTGCTGGAAGTGGAGTCACCTGATTGCCGCATCGTGTACCAATGATCAGAAAGAACGTTTTCTGAAGCCGTTTCTTGCCGATCACAGTTTCGTGCTGGGCAAGGGCGGGACCGAAGCGAACGCCGGTTCCGACAATCGCATGCCGCCGGAGAATGATCCCAAGGCGGGCTGGAAACTGCGCGCCGAACGCAAGGGCGACGAGTGGATACTCAATGGCAGCAAGATGTTCATTGCCAACGGCAGCGTGGCAAAGCTGTTTTTCGTTGATGCGCGTACCAATCCCGATGTGGGCATTCGTGAAGGCAGCACGATGTTCCTGATTCCGCGCGACACGCCCGGATTCCGCATCGGCAAGGTGTTCAACAAGCGCGGCTGGCGCTTCTACCAGAACGGCGAACTGATATTCGAAAACGCGCGGGTGCCGCATGCCAATGTGGTGGGCGAAGTCAACGGCGGCGTCAAGGCACGCGCCACCGACAAGTCCGAATTCGGCGATATTGAACTGGCGGCGAACGCGCTGGGCATTTGCGATGATGCGGTCGGTATGGCCATGCATTTTGCGCGCAACAACAAGCGCGCCGGAAAACTGCTGATCGACCATCAGCTGGTGCAGTTGAGGCTCAACGAGATGTACATGCTCACTGAAGCGCTGCGCTCATTTGTGCTGCGCACGGCATGGGAGCGTGACCGCAAGATGCCGGATCTGGGCAACAATGTGCTGGTGATGAACTATTCGCAGGAAGTGGTGCAGCGCGTGACGCGGGCCAACATGGAGATCCACGGTCCGGCGGGCTGCATGATGCATGCGCGTGTCGACAAGCTGGTACGCGACGCGATGGTATGGACCCATCTCGCAGGCGACACCGTGCAGCGGGTCAAAGTCGTCAAACGCCTGCCGCTGACGACTGGATAAGGTTTAAAGCAGTCTTGTCGCGACACCCTCGACCATGGCGTTGAGGGTGTCGAATACCGTAACACCGGCTGCTTCCAGCGCGGCGCGTTTGGCTGCGTAGCCGCCGTGTCCGCCGTAGGTCAATGCGCCCGCATGGCCCATGGCCACGCCTTCCGGTGCGGTACGTCCGGCAATCAGCGCAAAAACAGGCTTGGCAAATGCGCAGGTTCTCAACGTCGCGGCGAAATCCTCTTCGTCGTAGCCACCGATCTCACCAATGATCAGCAGGGCGCGGGTTTGTTCGTCGCCGGCGTAGAACGGCACCAGATCGGAATAGCGTACGCCCTTGACCGGATCGCCGCCGACGCCGACCCAAACCGAGGTGCCGACTCCGCGCTGGGCCAGACGGAAGCCGGCCTCGTAGGACAAGGTGCCGGATTTTGACATCAGGCCGAGCGGCCCCGACTTCAGTGAGACATCCGGCAGGAACCCCAGCTTGGCGACTTCGGCAACGGCCATGCCCGGCGTCGATCCGCCGATCCACAGCACGCCGGCCTGTTGCGTCAGCCGTTTCGCCTGCAACGCGTCATGAACGGGCATGCCTTCGGTCGGCGTCACAATCATCTTGATGCCCGCGGCGACCGCTTCCTGCATGGCGGCGAGCAGGTCATAGGCACCGACCAGGACCACGCTGACGCTGGCGCCGGTCGCTGTGACTGCCGACGCACAATCCGGAAATAAGGGTATGCCGTTGATTTCATTGACATCTTTTGCGGGCGCCACTCCGGCGACGATGTTGGTTCCATAGTCGCGCATCAGGCGGCTGTGCAGGCGCCCGGCGCGGCCGCTGATGCCCTGAACCAGGACCCTGGTGTTGCGGGCTATGCGTGGCGAGATCACGCGCGGCCCCGCAGATGTGCCCGCACTTCGGTCAGCGCGGCGTCCAGATCGGTGTGCAGCGTAATTCCGGCTTCGGCCAGCACCGTGCGTGCGGTATCCATGCCGTTGCCGACCAGGCGTGCGACGACCGGCACCTTGAACTCCGGCACGGCGCGCAGCGCGCTCACCAGCAGCCGCGAAAATTCGCCCAGCTCGGTGATGCCGGCAAAGATGTTGATCAGCAGTACTTTGACTGCGGGACCCTGGCGCATCCATTGCAGCACGTTGACCAGCCGCTTGGTTTCGCCGCGCAGGCCGCCGGTACGGATATCGAGGAAATTGTAGGGTTTAAGGCCGGCGGCGCGCATTTCATCGATCAGCATCATCGACAAGCCGGCGCCGGTGGTGAGGAGGCCGATTTCGCCGGCGTTATCCACGACGACGTAATCGCAGCCGTGCGCATCCTTCAGTGCGGTTTCCTGGTACGGTCCGGCCCGGTCTTCCAGCAAGGCGCGTTGCGCGGGCTGCCGGGGCAGCGCGGCATCATCGGTGACGAACTTGGCATCGCCGGCGATCCAGCGGCCGTCTGGCAGCACGAACAGCGGATTGATTTCAATCAGCAGCGCTTCGGCGGCGACGAATGCCGCTGCCAGTGCGCGTCCGGCTTCTGTCAGTGCCTGGCGCAGCGGCGGCTCGAATGTCACCGCCAGCCGTTCCGCGGCAGCCGCCAATGCCGCGCCGTCAGCAGGTGCGGTGTCGGCGTGCAATGTTTCCCGCGGCAGCGTTTCGATGTCCATACCGCCCTGTGCGCACATGATGATGCGCACGCCGGCCTGTGCCGGATCAAGCAGCATCGAGATATAAGCTTCACGCGCTTCGTGTACCTGCTGCTCGACACGGACTGCGCGTACCGTATGGCCTTTCGCCTGTCTGCCGATGATGTCGCCAGTCTTGTTCCGGACGTCGGCCGGTGTGCTCGCTTTCTGGATGAGTCCCGCCTTGCCGCGTCCGCCTGCGGCAATCTGGCCTTTGACGATCCAGGGTCCCGGCGGCAGATCCGCGGATTGTTGCGGGTCAGTCAGCAGGCAGCCCTGCGGCACCGGCACACCCAGGTTCGCCAGCAATTGTTTGGCATCATGTTCGAGCAAATACATAATCAATGGTCTTGTTTTTTTCCGGACTTGCGGTTGATGAAGGCTTCCATCATGCGTCGTGGTTCATCCGTGCTGCGTGCCTCGACGCAGGCGTCGATCCCGGCCTGTATGGCCGCATCCAGCGGCAATCGTTCCCACTCGCGCAGCAAAGCTTTCTGACTCCGCATCACGCGCGGGCCGCCAAGCAGTATCGAGGTGAGCCAGCGTTCGACCCGGGCATCGAGTTCCGTTGCGGAGCATATCCCCTGCAGAAAACCGATGCGGTGCGCTTCCACGGCATCAATGATGTCGCCGGTGTAGACGAGTTCTGCCGCTTTGCCCCAGCCGACGAGTCTGGGCAGCAGCGCGGCTTCCATGCCCGAAGGGATGCCGACGCGCACTTCAGGCATGCCGAAACGTGCCGTATCCGCGGCAATGCGCAGATCACAGGCAGCGGCAAGTTCCATGCCGAAACCGAGGCACCAGCCGTTGATACGTGCGATGACGGGAACCGGCAATGCCCTTATGGCGGCATTGGCCTCATGGGTGAGCGTGTGCTCGACCCTGGCGCCGGCGGCATCAAGGTCTTTCATTTCATGGATATCGGCACCGGCAATGAACGATTTGTCTCCGGCACCGGTGATCACCGCAGCACGCAGTTGCTCATCGTTGGCCAGTTCCGTGAAGGCGGCCGCAATTGCGCGCTTGCCTTCGATTCCGAGTGCATTGCGACGTGTTGGATTATTGACCGTCAGCCAGGCGATATGGCCGGCCGTGCCGCGGTCGTCCATGCGGCAGAGGAGCAGATCCAGCGGTGTGATCATGTGACAGTCACCCGGTGCCGGGCTTTTGCCTGTTCATGGGTGACCGCAGGCGCGACCAGCCGGTACAGCGCGCGTCGTGTGTTGCTGAACAGGGATCGCATTTTCCCGGTCCATGGCGTCTTTCGGGCCCGCTGTGCCGCAGGACTTTCCCAGACATCCGGGCCTGCGAGCTCGTACGCGGTCAGGTATTTCGGTCCGCCGGCGCCGCCGCCGGCAATGCCGGTGGACATGTAGCGCCGTGCGCGCAATACGCCGGGTATACCGGCACAGCGCGGCAGGTGCTCCTTGTCGTACCACGCGTTGTATTCATCGACAATATGGTCGGGAATGTCGGTGTGCACGATGTACATCCATGGCGCATCGGGGAAAGCGGTTTGTCCGACTTCGCACATCAGCTTGAAATTCATGCGCTCACGATTGTTGCCGTAGAGTTTGCGCATGCGCAGCGACCACGGCGTCGGATTGGCGACAATACTCTGGAAATGCGGGCCGGCCTCGACTTTTTCGTCCACCGTCTCATACCAGGCGAGGTAGCGGATGTCGGCTTGGTCGCATTGGTAGCGGCGCGTGCGCACGAAGCCGGGCAGTGCCGTGAGTTGCGGAACATGCTCCAGGTTGTACCAGTCGTTGAATTCTTCCTCGTGCTCTGGTGCGGTGTGGAGCCGGACCGTAATGAGCCCGCTGGCGATGGTGCTCATTCCGGGATCAGGCCGGCACTTCGAGGTCCACCAGGGGGCCGTACTGCTGGCCGCCGAAGACGTCGCCGTCGTCCACATCACCGGAGATGACCGGGCGCGGAATCGTGATCTTGATCGCGGTTGCGGCGTCGTAATTGATGATCGCGACGACCTCGGGTTTGAGCCGGTAGGTCCTGGCGAACCAGTCCTCGTTGATCAGCCGGGCATCGCGCACCTTCTCATATACGGCGCGTTCCTTGAAAATGATGTCGAAGGTGAGTTCAAACGGTCCCGAGTTCTTGCTGCGGATCAGCTTGGTCACCTGCCAGAGCTTGGCCATGATCTATACTTTCTCGTAATCGATGCGGAACATCTCCAGCGGCGAATCCGGTTCGACCACATGGTTCATGTTGAAACGGTAGCTCGCGCCCTTGTCGATCTCGGCGGGCGAGTAGGGGAAAGCGACCGAAGTGATCAACCCGGTCCATTCCGGCACAGGATAATGCACGGCAATGTGGCTCAGCGATTTGGCCAGTGCATTGGCCAGCTTCTGCTCAGGCGCGGTGATCTGGAACAGCAGGCCGACCTCATGGCCGATCGACATATCCGGCTCCAGCACCCCCATCGCCGCATTGCGGCCGAACTGGCGTACGTCGAGCCGGTAGCGGCTGTCGATGCTGTCGCCCATCACTGCGCGGATGCGGTCACGTGCGGCATTAATCAGGTTTTCCAGCCAGTGATCGAACTGGCGCAGGATGATCGGGTCGCGTACCGAGCCGATGACGATGCTCTGGTAGCCGGCGAGCTCGGCGCCTTCGAGTTTGATTGTGTAGCGGTCAGCTTTTTCGAAAGTGCTGCCGGAAACCTTGACCGCGCGGTCGGATACGGCTTCGTAGCGGGCATTGACGGTGTTGAGTATGCCGGATGGTTCCACGAGCTGATACGGCGTGGAGTTCTCGTAGAGGTTGTGCGATGCGACGCTGGCGGGATCGCAACGGTAATCCGGGTTCGGCGGTTCGATGATGAAATAGTCGTCAGTGACGATGGCAAAATTGCAGTCCGGGTATTTGCGCAGCACCACGCTGGCAGCGCCGCACTCCATGATCTTGGCCATGTGCCAGACGGTTGCCGGGTTGAATCCCTTCATCACCGGCATTGCAGCAAAAATCGAGGTATCGCTGGAGCGGCCGGCAATGACCACGTCGGCACCGTTCTGCAGCGCTTCAACATAGGGTTCGGCGCCGCACATGCCGACGATATGTGAACTGCGGTCGATCACCGCCTCGTCAAATACAGGGGCGTTGGCCAGCGGCCTGATGCGGCCTTCCTTCAGGCGCTTTTTCAGGTAGGCGCGGTCCTGTTCGGACCGAATGGTCGCCAGCTTGAAATTCAGTTTTTCCTCATGCGCGATTTCGCGGGCGATCCCGGCGAGGCGCTCGACCTGGGCATCGGTACCGGCAGTCATTGCCGAGCCGACGAGCACTGGAATTTTCGCAGACCGTGCGGCGAGCAGCATCAGCCGCAGGTCGCGTTTGCAGGCCGCATCGGAAAACTGCGGTTCGCCGGAGCCGAGATGATGTGGTCCTGGGTCGGTGGAGCCGCAGTCAGCGCCGATAAAATCGGGCTTGAGTGTCATCGCCCGTTTCATGGTTTCTTCGCGGAAGCCTGAACCGAGGATGCCTGTGGCGGAGAGGATGCGGATTTCTTTCATGGCAGGCCGTATTCCGGAGTTTGTGGTTGCCGTATCGATGTCATGAAAACAGAACGGCGGCATCCAGTGCCGCCGCTGCAGATGTTCCGCTGATTAGTGTATCAGGCCGGTACGCTGCCTCGCACGGTAGTCCGATACATGAGACGGCGCAGCGGCAGGTCGTAATCGAAGTTGGCCTTGTGCTGCGCGGAGCAGTTGTCCCACATCAGCAGATCGCCCGCCTGCCACTGGTGCAGGTACTGAAACTCCGGCTTGATGATGTGCTGGCAGATTTCTGCGAGCAGGGCGTCACTTTCTTCTTTGCCGAGGCCGACGATCCGCGAGGTGTGAGCTTCGTTGATGAACAGGCCCTTGCGTTTGGTCACGGGGTGGGTGCGGACGATGGGTGTTTCCACGTCAGGCACACTGGCGAGCTGCTCGGCGGTGGGCGTGTGCTCCTGTACCGTGCGTGCGCCGCGCGCCTGCTCTTCTTTCTGTGCCTGTGCATTCTTGTTGCGGTAATAGCGGTAGCTGTGCACGTTTTTCAGGCCCTGCAGGCGCTGTTTCATCGTATCGGGCAGCGCATCGTAAGCGGCGGTGGTGCTGGCGAAACTGGTATCGCCCAGGACTTTGCCGTCCTTGACGGGTACCTCGACCGCATACAGCGCCGAGAGCATGCTCGGTTCCTTCTTGTATGACAGGTCGCTGTGCCAGAAGCGTCCGGCGTCCTGCGCACCGATCGCTTTTTGCTGTTCGTCGAGGATGTTCGACACGATCAGGATTTCCGGGTGTCCGGCGAGACGGTTTTCCTTGCGCACATGGTGCTCAAGGATGCCGAAGCGGCGGGTAAAGGCGACATGCTGTTCCGGGGTGATTTTCTGGTTGCGGAAAAAAACAACCTCATTGTCGAAAAACGCCTTGGCGAGCTGTGCGAATGTGTCGTCATCCAGCGGTGCGGACAGGTCTACGCCGGAAATCTCGGCGCCGATGTGCTTGCCTATGCGTCTTACGGTGATCATGTGCGGTTTTCTCCAGACGGGGTGAGGCTGACGGTTTGTGTTGCGGTGATTTTCAGCGAACAGGCATGCTAGCAAAAGTCGACTATGCGATAAAAGACTTATTATGCATATCGTGATGTTATTTATGTATAGTATCAGCCATGACCCTCAGGCAATTGCGCTGCCTGCGCGAGATCGCCCGTAATGGCCTGAATATCTCCGCAGCGGCGGCGGCACTGCATACTTCGCAACCGGGTGTGAGCCGGCAGGTCCAGTTGCTGGAGCGGGAACTGGGCATCGAACTGCTGGTGCGGCGTGCCAACCGGATACTGGGCCTCACGGAAACGGGACACGCGGTTCTGGCTGCCGCTGAACGCCTGCTCCACGAAACGGAGAATATTGCGTTGATCGCGGCGGACGCCCGTAACGAGGGTGCGGGGCGGCTGGTGCTTGCCACCAGTCACCTGCATGCGCGTTATACGCTGCCCGGTCCGGTGCGGGCGTTTGCGCAGCGTTATCCTGACGTGCAACTGCACCTGCTGCAGGCGGACTCGGATGACATCCGGAAGCTGGTCGAGTCGGGGGAAGCCGACATCGGTGTCAGCACCGAGGTGGTGCCTCAGCATCCGGCCCTGGTGCAGTTGCAGGCGGTGGCGATCAGGCGCAGCCTGATCATGCCCGCCGGACACCCGCTGGCCGCGAAGAAGCGCCTGGTCCTGAATGATCTGGCGCGTTATCCGGTTGTCAGCTATCACCCGCGGTCGCGCGGCGGACAGATCATTGCACAGGCGTTTCGCGATGCCGGCATCAAGCCGCGGCATGTGGTGAGCGCCAGCGATTCCGACGTCATCAAGGCGTACGTGGCCGAAGGCCTGGGCATTGCGATCGTGCCGACGCTGGCGCTGGACGGGAACGCCGATTCCCGTTTGCAGGCTGTGGATGTGACGCGGTTGTTCCCGGGCAGCATGATGATCGTGAGCCTGCGGCGCGGCACGCATCTGCGCCGCTACCTGACGGACCTGATACAGATGATCGTGCCGCGGCTGGACCGGGACGCAGTCGGGCGTGCCATGGACACGTGAAATGACCTGCGGGCGGCCAAACCGTTAAAATACGGGTTTCGGATAACAACAATCATCAGGAGTTCGCTCATGAAGCTTTACGGCTCACTAACTTCACCCTACGTGCGCAAGGCGCGCGTGCTGATCCACGAAAAGAACATGCAGGTAGAACTGGTCATCGAGGATCCGCATCCTGAAGGCAGCCCGATCATCGAGAAGAACCCGCTGTCCAAGGTGCCGGTGCTGGAGATCGGAACGGACAGCTACATGTTCGAGTCGCCGCTGGTTGTGCATTATCTCGACCATTCCGACGGCAAGTCTTTTACGCCGCGTGACCCGGCCGGTTACTGGCAATCGCAATGGTGGCAGGCGCTGGGCCAGGGCATCATCGATGCCGCGATCGCCCGCGTGCTGGAACTGCGGCGCCCCGAAGACAAGCAGATGCCGGAGAAGGTTGCGCGTGAGGAGGGTCGCGTGTCACGGGCCATCGATCTTGCCGAGAAAACCATGAAGGACAACGCGGAGTTCCTGCTCGGCAACCGCTTCGGTCTTGCCGACATTGCCATGGGAGTGGCGCTGCAGTATGTCGATTTCCGTTATCCGCACGACTGGCGCAGTCGCTCGCCCAAGCTGACGAAGTGGCTGGCCGGCGTTGCAGCGCGGCCTTCATTCGTAGAAACCCTGCCGCCGGGATTTGTCAGTCCGGAAGGCGCTTAGTTCACGCCGGGGTCGGCACAGGACGTGATGAAAAAAGGGCGCTGCGGCGCCCTTTTCTTTGCCGGATGACCGATGTCAGGCGGCAGACCGGCGCTTGCGCAGCGATGACCAGAGCTGCAGGATCAGCATCAATGCGGTCACGCCGAAGAAGAACATGGCGACACCGCTGGTGTAGAAGATGCTATGGCTGTTCTCGTTCAGGATCAGCGCGGTGCGATACTGTTTCTCCAGGGTTTCGCCGAGCACCAGTCCCAGGACCACCGGCGCCACGGGTATATGGACACGCTGCAGGATATACCCGAGCAGGCCCATGATGCTCATCAGGTAGACATCGAAGATTGAATTGCGGATGGCGTAGGAGCCCAGCACGCACATGACGATGATGCATACCGCGAGCAGATGCGGGGGGACGCGCAGCACTTTGACAAAGACCCGGATGCCCCAGATCTGCACCACCAGAATCACCACATAGGCGAGGATGATGGAAATGTATATCGCGTAGATGGCCGAGAGGTGCGTTTGAAACAGCATCGGACCCGGCTGCAGACCGTGCAACAGCAGGCCGCCAAGGATTACTGCGGTGGCCGGGTCGCCGGGTATGCCCAGGCTCAGCAGGGGAATCATGGTGCCGCCGGTGACGGCGTTGTTGGCGGATTCGGGGGCTACTACGCCGGAGAGTTCGCCCTTGCCAAAATCGTCCGGGCGCTTGCTGAAGCGGCGGGCGTGGTCATAGGCGAGGAAGGCCGCGATCGGGCCGCCGGTGCCGGGGATTGCGCCGATACCGGTGCCGATGACCGAGCAGCGCACCATCAGCCAGAAGCGGTCCTTGAGCTGGCGCAGGGTCGGCAGGCTCGCGCGCACATTGTCGGGCAGGGTCAGCGGCTTGACCCGGCCATGGTCTATCAATGTGGATATGACCTGGGGCACGACAAACAGCCCGATCATGGCTACCAGCAGGTTCACGCCCTGCTGCAACTGCACGGTGCCGAAGGTCAGGCGCGCCACGCCGTCGAGTTCGTCCAGTCCGACGATCATCAGCATCAGTCCCAGCAGGCCGGCGACCAGGCCGCGCAGCATGGAGCGCTCCGCCATGCCGCAGATGGTGGACAGGCCGAACAGCACCAGCGCGAAGATTTCGGCAG